>NZ_JAMYLA010000003.1:0-191714 GCF_040317725.1 Mesorhizobium sp. M1396
GGCCGATCAACAGGAAGAACAGCAGCGACACCGACGCGTCGAAATAGGCGTGGTCGCCATGGGTGATCGTCTCGTAAAGGCTCATTGCGTAGGCAAGCGACACGCCGACCGCGATAGGCACGTCCATGTTCATGCGGCCGTGGCGCAACGCATTCCAGGCCGAGCGGAAGAAGATGCCGCCGGCGAAGGCTAGCGCGGGGATGGCGATCAGTGCCGAGACCCAGTGGAACAGGTCGCGTGTCGCGCCTTCGGCACCGGACCAGACCGAGACCGAAAGCAGCATGATGTTACCCGCCGCAAAGCCCGCAACCGCGACGGCGCGGATGAGATCCGAGAGCGTCTTGTCCTTTGCATCGATCTCGGCTTCGAACAGGTGAGCCTGATAACCTAGCCCCTCCAGCACTGTGACGAACGGTGGAACCTCGTCCCCTCGCCACCGGACCGATACCCGCTTCGTTGACAGGTTGACGCGAACGGCCTCGACGTGATCGAGTTTTCCCAACGCCGTCTCGATGGTCTGGATGCAGGCGCCGCAGTGAACAGTCGGTACGGAAAGGTCGGTCTGACGAAGATCATCGCCAAGCGATCGGCTCGCCAGCCTGATTTCCTGGCTGGATGGCAGGACCGAGGTGGCGCTGACCAAATCCAGCGCCATTTCGGCGCCCGGCGCGCAGCAGCTCATTTCAGCGCTCCATGGGAAATCATGATCCTGCGCACGTCGCGATATGGTCTTGCCAGACCGGCATCGGCGTCGATTTCGACGATCCAGACACCGTCCTTCGGCATATGCTGGGCGGCGAATTCCTGACCCGAGGCGAGGGCGAGCTGGATGGACTCATCCTCTTTCTCGTAAGCGGGATGGCGAAACAGCACCTTGACGCCGTGCAAGGGAACCGGCGTGCCGGAGGCGTCGGTGAGGCTGTAGCGGATTTCGCCCCATGCCATGGTCAGCTTGCCGGTCCAGCCGAGGGCTGCCTGCGCGCGCCCTTCCTCGGCCTTCCTGTTGAATTGCTGGCTGGCGACATAGGTGTTTTCGACGACAAGGCCGGTCCAGCTTATGTTGGCAAGCGTCGCCATCGTCAGATTGACCGCGATGACCACGCCGAAAAAGGCAAGGATGATGGCCAACATGTGCCTGCCGGTGAATTCGCGGGATTTTCGCGTGGTGGCGCTCATCTGGCGATCTCCTGTGCGTTGAATGTGGCGGTGTATTCGTTCGACTCGAAACTCGCTTTGTCCTCGACCCGAAATGTGAAGGTCTGCGCTTCGCCATGGATCTGATCAGCAGGCAGGCGCACGAAAACCTTCAACATCTTCAGCCGGTCGGGTTCGACCTGGATCGCAAAAGAGCGACCGGCGGGGAGGTCGACACCGACGATGCTCATCTCTGCGCCTGGCAAACCCCCAAGGGTGACGATGATCGTTCTTGGTTCGGGGATCATGTTCAGCAGCTTGACGGTGTAGCCATTGCGGATGGAGCCGTCGGACAGCGTCACGAATTGCGGGTTGCGGTCGTGCAAGACATTGATCTCGAGCCGGTCGCGCGTCAGCAGCGAATAGAGCAGGCCCAGGCCGATCAACGACCACATAGCCATGTACACGTATGTGCGCGGGCGAAAGATCTTGCGAATGTGGAAATGAGCCACCCTGTCCGAGAACACGCCGTCATCCGTTCTGACCAGCGACGGATTGACTGAACCGGAGCCGCCCGCGGTCGCCAGCATCATGTTGGCGTTGTAGTCGGAGAGGGTCGCGTAGGAGATCAACCCGCGCTCCTTGCCGAGCTTGTCCATGACGCCGTCGCAGGCGTCGATGCAGAGCGCGCAGGTGATGCATTCGAGCTGCTGGCCATCGCGAATGTCGATCCCCATCGGGCAGACGGCGACGCAGGCATTGCAGTCGACGCAATCGCCGACTGGCTGCCCCGCGGCCTGGACCTTCTTGGCATGACGCGTGCGCGGTTCGCCGCGCCAGTCATTGTAGGTGACGGTGAGCGAACTTTCGTCGAGCATGGCTGCCTGGATGCGCGGCCAAGGGCACATATAGGTGCAGACCTGTTCGCGCATCAGACCGCCGAACGTATAGGTCGTCGCCGTCAGCACGGCGACGGTGATATAGGCGACAGGCGCCGCGGTGCCGGTGAAAAGTTCGCCGAGCAAGGTCGGCGCATCGGCGAAATAGAAGATCCAGGCACCGCCGGTCGCCGTACCTATGATCAGCCAGATGGCGTGTTTCGATACCCGCAGTGCGAGCTTGCGAGCGCTCCAGGAGGCGGCATCGAGCTTGATGCGCGCATTCCGATCACCCTCGATGGCCCGCTCGACGACCAGGAACAGATCGACCCACACGGTCTGTGGGCATGTGTAGCCGCACCAGGCACGACCGACAGTCGACGTGATCAGGAAAAGACCGACCCCAGCCATGACCAGAAGGCCGGCCACATAGTAGAATTCCTGCGGCCATATCTCGATGAAGAAGAAGTAGAAGCGTCTGTTGGCGACATCGAGCAGCACTGCCTGGTCAGGGGCAAACGGGCCACGGTTCCACCGCAGCCACGGCGTCAGATAATAGATACCAAGCGTGACCGCCATCACCAGCCATTTGAATTGGCGAAAGCTGCCCGAGGCCCGCTTTGGGAATATCTTCTTGCGCGCGGCATACATTGGCTGGCGCACCTTGGCGGAGTTGACCGCCTCGGCTTCAAGCCTTTCTACCTGCGTATTGTCCAGCACATGCATCTCCACTCGTGCGAGCCGCAATTTGCCCATGCCTGAGCCGCCAGCGCGGGAAAGTCTTGCCGCAGGGCAGGGCCAGGCGCGTTGATGCAAGTCAAATCGGGGTGCCGGAACGCAAATCGAGGCCCGGCTGAGCCGGGCCTCGTCGCTTGGGCGGTGAAGGGAAGAGAATAGGCCCCGCTTCCTATTCTCCGCCGCCAAGCGAATGCACGTAGACCGCCAGCTCCTTGACTTTGGTCTCGCCCAGGCGCCCGCCCCAGGCCGGCATCACGCCTTGTTTCGGCGCGCGGACCTGGGCGGCGATGGCTGCCTCGCCGGACCCATAGAGCCAGATGGCATCGGTCAGATCGGGGCCGCCGAGCTCCTTGTTGCCTTTTGCATTGTCGCCATGACAGGCGACGCAACTTTCGGCGAAGACCTTGGCGCCGGGCACCACCAACGTTTGATCGCTGACGGTCTCGGACAGGCTGGCCACGTAGGCGCTGACCTGTTTGATCTGGTCGGCGGTGATGATGTCGCCAAAGGCTGGCATTTCCGAAAGGCGCGTATCCGGATCGGAAGCGAAGCGGATGCCATGCGTGACCGTCTGCTGGATCTGATCCGCCCTGCCGCCCCACAGCCAGTCGTCGTCATTAAGGTTGGGGAAGCCCTTGGAGCCCTGGGCGCCGGAGCCATGGCACTGCACACAATTGACTTTGAACGCGGCACTGCCGGCAGCGACTGCGAATTCGCGTAAGGTATCGTCCGCCGCGATCTCCGAAACACTCTTCGACTCGATCGCCGCGACATATTTTCCCTTCGCCGCTTCAGCCACCGACAGCTCGTTCTTGACTTCGTTACGGCTCGAATAGCCGAGCACGCCCTTTGTTGCCGAATGCAGCAAAGGCCATGCCGGATAGGCGATGGTGTATCCGATCGCCCAGACAATGGTGATGTAGAACGTGATGACCCACCAGCGCGGAAGCGGGTTGTTCAACTCGCGGATACCATCCCATTCGTGGCCGGTGGTTGAAACACCAGAGATTTCATCGATGTGCTCGTCGCTCATGATCACTCGTCCTCAAGGGGAATCCGGGCAGCTTCGTCGGCGAGCTTGCGGCTGCCGGGGCGTAGGGCAAAGGCGATCGCACCGACAAAGAACAGAGCCATGGCGACCAGACCCCAGCTGTCAGCGAACTCCCGCATCAAATTGTAATCCATGGATAGAAGTCCTCAGCGGTAGCCGGCGGCTTCGTCGTAGTTCTTGAAATCGACCAGCGTGCCAAGCATCTGGAGATAGGCGACGAGGGCATCCATTTCGGTGACCTGTCGCGGGTTTCCGTCGAAGTCGCCGATCTTGGCTTTGGGGTAGCGGGCTTCGAGGCCGGATGTGTCGGCGTTGGGATCAGCCTGCGCCAACAGATCGGCGTTCGCGTGTGCGATCATGTCATCGCCGTAGGGGACGCCGACACGCCGGTTGGCGACCAGGTGCGTTGAGAAGTCCTTCGCCTCGATCGGTGTGTCCTTCAGGAACGCGTAGCTCGGCATGATCGATTCAGGCACCACCGAACGAGGATCAGTGAGGTGCTCGACATGCCATAGATTGGAATAGCGGTCGCCAACCCGGGCGAGGTCCGGGCCGGTACGCTTCGATCCCCACTGGAAGGGATGGTCATACATCGACTCGGCCGCCAAGCTGTAATGCCCGTAGCGCTCGACCTCATCACGGAACGGTCGGATCATCTGGCTATGGCAGAGATAGCATCCCTCACGCACATAGATGTTGCGCCCGACGAGCTCGAGCGGCGAGTAGGGCCGCATGCCTTCGACCTTCTCGATCGTATTGTCGAGGTAGAAGAGAGGTGCGATCTCGACGATGCCACCCACGGTGACGACGAGAAGTGAACCTACGAGAAGAAGCGTGGCGTTCTTCTCGATCAGCGCGTGTTTGTCCATCAAGCCCATTTTCTGGCTCCTTATTCGGCAGGCTGAAGGGCGGGAACGGAGCCGGGCATCGGCTCTTCCTCGCGCTGGTATCCAAGGATGGTCATGGCGATGTTCCAGGCCATGATCAGGGCGCCGGAGAGGTACATGGCTCCACCGATTGCGCGCATCACATAGTAGGGGTGCATGGCGGCGACCGTTTCGGCGAAGGAGTAGACCAGGAAGCCCTGCTCGTCGTATTCGCGCCACATCAGGCCCTGCATGATGCCGGACACCCACATGACCGAGGCGTAGACGACGATCCCGAGCGTCGCCAGCCAGAAGTGCCAGGTGACCAGCCGCAGCGAATAGAGACGGTGACGGTTCCAGAGCTTCGGCACCATGTAGTAGAGCGCGCCGAACGAAATCATGCCAACCCAGCCGAGTGCGCCCGAATGGACGTGCCCGATGGTCCAGTCGGTATAATGCGACAGCGAGTTGACCGCCTTGATCGACATCATCGGACCTTCGAAGGTCGACATGCCGTAGAAGGCGATGGCCATCACCATCATGCGAATAATCGGATCGGTGCGGAGCTTGTCCCAGGCGCCCGACAGCGTCATCAGGCCGTTGATCATGCCACCCCATGACGGCATCCACAGCATGATCGAAAACACCATGCCGAGCGTCTGCGCCCAATCGGGTAGGGCGGTGTAGTGCAGGTGATGCGGCCCGGCCCAGATGTAGAGAAAGATAATTGCCCAGAAATGGACGATCGACAGGCGATAGGAATAGACCGGCCTGTTTGCCTGCTTGGGTACGAAATAATACATCATGCCGAGGAAGCCGGCAGTCAGGAAGAAGCCAACGGCGTTGTGCCCGTACCACCATTGCGTCAGGGCGTCCTGGACCCCGGAAAAGGCCGAGTAGCTCTTGGAACCCAGGAATGAGGCCGGCATCGACAGGTTGTTGACCACGTGCAGCATCGCGATGGTGACGATGAAGGAGAGGTAAAACCAGTTGGCGACGTAGATGTGCGGCTCCTTGCGTTTCAGGATCGTGCCGAGGAACAGGATGAGATAGGCGACCCAGACGATGGTCAGCCAGATATCCACATACCATTCGGGCTCGGCGTATTCGCGGCTCTCGGTAATGCCGAGCAGGTAGCCGGTCGCGGCCATAACGATGAAGAGCTGGTAGCCCCAAAACACGAACCAACCGAGATCGCCCCCGAATAGCCGGGCGCGGCAGGTGCGCTGGACGACATACAGGGACGTGCAGAGCAGCGCATTGCCGCCGAAGGCGAAGACGACGCCCGACGTATGCAATGGCCGCAGACGACCGAAGTTGAACCAGGGCTGAATGTTGAGATCGGGATAGGCAAGCTGCAGCGCAATGACGACGCCGACCAGCATACCAACGACGCCCCAGAACATGGTGGCGATGGCGCCATAGCGGATTGGCCCATCCATGTAGGCGGACGGGTCGATCGGAGCAGCCACTTTGAAATTCGTGTTGCGGATGAGGATGGCGACAAAGCCGAGCAGCACAAAGAACAGCACCCACATATGCTGCCGGAATGGCTCGTCCACACCGAACCCGGCTGCCACAAGAGCCCCAAATGTGAACAGGCCCAAAGCGAAGATTTGCGTGCCGAACTTCATGACCTGTCCCCGACCTCCGATTCCGACGCGCGGACGCCAATCCGCTTGACACCAATTCAGCAGTCGCGTTGTCGCCGCCTTGATCCATGTCAAAGCCCAGTGCTTTCGGATTGGGCAGCGTCGGTCCGCAAATGACTGGAGGTCGCCGTTGACCCGGAAGAATGGGCAGGAATCGTCGCTGTTCGAAGCAGGCGATGGAAATCCCGAACCAGCTGATCGATCCGGAGACGTGGTCCCGGCCGCGGTGATGAAGCGTGCGCACAGGGAAAAGCTGCAACTCTGCGATGCTTTGGAGAGAATTGCAGATGCCTTGCCCAGCGTCGATCGCCTGAAATGCCTCGGCACGGCCAACGCGATCGTTCCTCTGCTGCGCGACATTCATCGATACGAAGAAACGGTCATCTTCCCCGCCTACGAGGAGGCCGTGGTCGGCAGCAATGCGAACCTTGCCTCAACCCGGCGACTGCGGGCCGAACATGTAGAAGATGAATGCTTTGCCGATGAGGTGACCGAAATTCTGCTGGCCATCGGTCATGGCGAGACAGTCGAGAACCCCGAGGCCATCGGTTTCATGTTGCGCGGCCTGTTCGAGAACTTGCGCCGGCACATCGCATTTGAACGCGAACATGTCCTGCCGATGATCGGGATCGGAGACGCGAGCTAGGCGCCGGAGCGGCGCTCAAGCCGGCCAAGGCTTTCGACTTCCACATGCCGGTTGTTCTCGATCCGGATGACCCCGTCCGTTCGCAGCCTGGTCAGCTGGCGGCTGACCGTCTCGATTGTCAAGCCGAGGAAATCGGCGATGTCGGCACGCGTGAGCGGCAGATCGAAGCTCGTCGCGTTGGTGTCTGGATCAAGAGTTGGGTCAATGTTTCTGGCGATCATCAGCAGAAAGCTGGCCACCTTTTCCGAGGCACTCTTGCGTCCCAAGGTGACCATCCAATCACGCGCCTCGTCGAGTTCGTTCAGGGTCTGCCTGAGCAGGCGATGCTCGAGCTCCGGTGATTCCTTCATCATCCGTTCGATAGCGGACTTCGGAAATGAGCACAGGGACACGGCTGTTGCCGCTTCGGCGTTGATGGCGCTTTCGACCTTGAAAGGCCGCCCCAGAAAATCGGGCGCGAACTGGAGGCCCACGATCTGCTGGCGCCCGTCCGAAAGGCTCTTGGTCAGCTTTACCACACCGGACAGGACGTTTGAAAAGCTGTCGACGGTTTCAGCGTCACCCACCAGCTCCGCACCGGGCCCAACCTCTTGCTTCGACGAGGCCTTGGCCAGTCCGACCAGTTGGTCCGGGTCGAGCGCACCACAAACACCGCGATGCCGTGCCTCGCACGACTGGCAAAGCACTGGAATGCCGGCACTGTGAACGTCCTGTCTAATGGTCATTTTCATGGGCTCGAGATCAGCGTGCCGGCAAGATACCACCGCTGCCGCGAGAAAATGTTGCGTCAGTTTGTCCTTGTGGCAGGCCGCCTTGATTGAAATCAAGGTTTAGGCACTTCGCTATTTCTAGATTGCCGCTCATGCAGACTACAGCTGCCAACGACATACAAGCAAATCCGACCGTCGCGGCGGGCGAAAACGTTCCGCGCTATACGAGCTATCCGACGTCGCCGCACTTTCATGCGGGGATCGATGCCGTAGTGGTTCGCAGCTGGATGGATGCGATCGAGGGCAATGACGAGATATCGTTGTACCTGCATATTCCCTATTGCGACAAGCTGTGCTGGTTCTGCGCGTGCCATACCAAACAGACCCGTCACTACCAGCCGGTGGCTGCTTATCTTCGCTCGCTGCACGCGGAGATCGCGACGGTAGCCCGTCTTGTCAGCGGCAAGGGCCGTGTCCGCGCCGCCCACTTCGGCGGCGGCTCGCCAACCATGCTGAGACCCGACGATATGGTGGCACTGGGAACTGTCTTGCGAGACTGCTTTGACTTTCTTCCGGATGCAAGAATCAGCGTTGAGATAGAACCCAACGACATGGACGAAGCGCGCCTCGATGCGCTCGTCGAAATAGGCATGACGCGAGCGAGCCTTGGCGTGCAGGATTTCGATCCGAAAGTGCAGAAAGCGATCAACCGCGAGCAAAGCTTCTTGCAGACCAAGGCGGTCGTCGACGGCGTTCGTTCGCGCGGCGTCGAATCGGTAAATCTGGACCTGCTTTACGGCTTGCCGCATCAGACCAGTGAAAGCGTCTGTTCCACCGTGGCGCAGGCGCTGACTTTGGAACCAGACAGGATGGCGCTCTTCGGCTACGCGCATGTGCCCTGGTTCAAGAAGCACCAAACGATGATCGATGAGGCGTGGCTGCCCGGTCCCACGGAGCGGTTTGCTCAATCGCAACTGGCGGCGCGGGCGATCGTGGACCAGGGATACGAAGCAATCGGCCTCGACCATTTCGCCAAACCGGGCGATGCCCTGGCGCTCGCGGCCCGCACGGGGACCCTGCGCCGGAACTTCCAGGGTTACACGGAGGATCGCTGCGAAACATTGATCGGGCTGGGCCCATCGTCCATCAGCCAGTTTCGGCAGGGCTATGTACAGAACATGCCTTCGACCAGCGAATATGGACGCCTTGTTGCCAATGGTGGGCTGGCGGCTGTCCGCGGTATCGCTCTTTCCGACGACGACCGCGTTCGCGGCTGGATCATCGAGCGGCTGATGTGTGACTTCGCCTTCTCGGCGGTCGAACTGGTGGAGCGCTTTGGCGAAGCCGGCCAAAGCCTGCTGCTCAAGGCAAGTTCCACCGCCCTACGGGAACCCAAAAGGTTGCTTGAACTTGATGGCGACAGTTTCGTCGTGCCGGCGGAAAGTCGCCCCTTTGTCAGAAGCATCGCGGCGAAGTTCGATAAGTATTTCGAAACCGGCAAAGCCAAGCATTCGGCAGCGGTTTGAGCATCGGCTCGGGTCAGAAATGCTCCCCGGCCTTGAACGGGCCGATGCGGGTGCCTGCCGCGATCAGATAGGCGGTCGACCAGCCGATAAGCAAGAACCCGTTCACGCCCTCGAGCGCCGCCAGGACACGCCACGCGTGAGCGGGCACGATGTCGCCATAGCCGACGGTCGAAAAGGTAATGGTCGAAAAATAGAGCGCGGTTTCGAAGTCGGCGAAGATATCAAGCAACCTGTATAGGCCTGCCCAGAGCCAGACCTCCACGGTCATGACGGCAAAGAGCCCCATCACCACGCTGATCATAGCGACGATACGGCTGCGGCGTCCGTGCATACGAAACCGCGCGACCAAGTATCCCATCGCGTGCGTAACGGCGATCAGACCAAACGTGTGAACCAGGACCGTCAGGCTTATGACGATCGTGCCAATGAAGAGATTGAGAGCCATGCAACGAAATTAGGAATTCCGAGGACACTTTCCTTGCGCAAAATCAAATCTGTCGCTGGCCTTCGAGGCGCCGGCCTTGTTTCGCCAAAGCCAGCCTATTGGCTGCCGCCTGTCGTGAGGGGAGTGAGGCGAAAGAACATCGCGAGTTTCAAGCTTGTCGCTATCCGTTCGGCGCGGTCGACGAACACCGCCGCCGTTTCCGGGGCGAAGAGTTCGGCTGCCGTTTGACCGAACAGGGCCTGCCAGATCTCGAAGTCGGCCTCCGTGACATCCTTGAGCTTGAGGTGCGCCGGCACCGGTCGTCCGTGATAGTTGCCGCTCTTCAAGATGACCGAACACCAGAAGTCCGTCATTTTCTCGAGATGTGGCTCCCAATCGCCGGTGATCTCGCGTGCGAAAATCGACCCGAGCCGCTCGTCGCTCCTGACCTTGGCATAAAATTCGCGGACCAGCTTTGCGATAGATGCCCGGTCAACGCCGGTGTGGTCCAGAGGCTGTTCCGCGACGGGGCGTGCGCTATCGGCCAAATCTGATTTCAACGTCATCATGCACTCTTGTTCATGTTGTCAGGAAAATCCCAGGCGCCGAAGCGTGGCCCGCACAAGACTGGGCCGATCGCGGACCAGCCGGAAACCCAGATTGTCGGGCGGGGTGCCGACCGCGCAACCGCCGCTCTTGCCGTCGCGAATGAAGTTCGACATGTAGGTGCGGTGGAAGCCCTCCACCGCGTGCACTCCGCAATTGTCGATCGAACTCGCAACGCCCACGCCGTCGCTGGCCATGGTTGCATGGACGTAGCACGTCGAGGTCCATTCCCAGATATTGCCCGCAACATCCGCCACTCCCTTGGAGTTGATACCAAAGCCCCCCTGGCCCCTTGGTTCAGGATCCGGCTTGCGCCCAAGCGCCGTTTCGGTGCGGTATTGAGCGAGCCAACGCAGCGCCGGGTTGTTCGGGTCGCTTTCATCACTCTCTATGTCGCCCCGGAATCGTTCGCCGGCGGCATAGGCCCACTCGACGTCCGTCGGCAGCCGCCATGTCTCGCCCGTGCGGGCTGACAGCCAGGTCGCATACGCTTCGGCATCCATGTGACTCACGCCGGTAACGGGAACGTTGCCGATCTTGCGTGAGTCGGCAAGTTTGCAGACGCCATCAGCCACACAGCGGCCGTAGTCCGACACGCTTACCTGATATTTCATGATTTCCAGTGGCGTATCGATGGTTTCCCTGACGACCGGTGCCGCGACCGGATGGCTCTCCCTCAGGAATTCACCCGGTTGCGGATGGTCAAACGACCCGGTCGCAAGAACAACCAGTTCGCTTGCGCCGAGTGGCCGAGGAGACTCCGGAGAACCGCTGTCGAGCGCTTGGGACAGGCCTAGCCCGATCAGCGCTGCGGCCCCAATTGCTCCGAAGGTGAAGACAGGATCGAAGGACATGGCATCAAGCCCGCCGCGAGTGCGCCCCTTCGTCTTTGCCGAAGGGTTGCACCGAGGCTCGGATCTCCCGTCTACGAGGCAATTGCCTTGGGCGCTTCGACCTGCGTCATCAGATCGTCGTCCCAGGTTCCTTCGACCGTGAAGTGCGCGGTCGCTCCGAGTTCGACCGCCTCGATCAGATTGTGGTTCACATAGGCATAGATGCCCGGCTGCAAGAAGGTGTAGAGTGCCGAACCTGCCGACCCGCCACGGATGAACCAGGTTTCCAGATCCTTGGCCGGCGGGTTGGCGAATTTGCCCTGTTCCCAGACATAGTCGCCATGACCGCCGATCAGATGCGGTCGGGTATCGCGATTAGCCTGGGAATGGACGATCAGAACGGTTTCGCCGACCTTGGCCTTCATGGCGTTCGCGCCTGTCAGCGATCCTGCCTTGCCGTTGAACACGACATGGGTCGGGATCAGCCCGCGCATGACCTTGACGGTGTCGTCGTAGTTGTCGCCGGCCGAGTCGTACTTCTTGAATTTCCCCTGCTCGTCGCGCGGGATGTAGAAGTCGTTCTCGCCAACATAGTAGATGTGGTCGTAGCTGATCGGCTTGCCCTTGTCGTCCTTGAGGCCGTCGCGCGGCAGCACCATCACAGCCCCGCTCATACCGGACACGACGTGCCACGGGATCATCGCTCCGCCAGGCGCGCAGTGGTAGACGAAGGTTCCCGACCGGGTAGCCTTGAAGCGCAGCGTGACCTGCTCGCCGGGATTGACCAGCGTCAGTCCGCCGCCACCCAGCGCGCCAGTCGCGGCGTGGAAATCGATGTTGTGGGCGAGCGTATTCGTGTCGGGGTTGATCAGCGTGAGCTCGAGATAGTCGCCTTCATGGACAACCATCAAAGGGCCGGGGATCGAACCGTTGTAGGTCATCGCGTTGAGTTGCGTGCCGTCGGCGTCGATGACCATCGGCTTCTCCTCGATCGTCATCGTGAATTCAACGACCTTCGGGCCGCTCTTGGCGACCTGATCGTGGGCGTGGACGAATGGCGGCGCGGCCAACGTCACCTTTTCACGCGGCAACCCCGCAACTTCCTTTGCGTTTGCCACTACCGGCATTGCGCCAATCGTTGCAACCGCGGCAGCGGTAAGGACAGATCCTAACAAAGCTTCGCGTCTGGTGAGCATTTCCGTCTCCTTTGGCTTCACCCATTTGATGGCGCTAAAATAGCCTGATTGCGTGGCCCGTCTTTGCGTTGGCGCAAATCCGAATCCAGCGAAGGACAGGCCGATATGGGCCGTTTTGCACGTGGCATCGTTGGAGAGAGGCGCCCGGCCGAGTGGCGAGTTTGCCGCTTGCCCTGTTGATTGTTGCGTAACTGCGACCGTTTGGAGGGGTTGCGGAGGATTGAAACCAGTCTCCCGCCGCCGGCATGACGGTTAGCCTCTCTTCGACTTATGACATCCCCTGGCGATGAAAAATCGGGTTGGTCCCGTGACTGTGGACTTGCGGTCGCGAACCGCTACGCCTTGATGCTCAGAATCCCAGACAAGCGGACGAGCGGGCGAGCATTCAGCAACTTCGCAATGGCGCCGTGGCAGAAATCGTCCTTGGCTTCGGCGTAATCGCCGTGGTCATTATTCTCGCCGTCCATGCATGGGCGTTACGCTCACGCTTGGACTGGCCTGGCCAGCGACGCACCCATCGCAGCGACCAATTTGCGCGAGCGCAAAGAACCCACTCCTCAGGTCAGATAGTTTCGCTCCATCGGCAACGGTTGAGAGACAGAACATAAGATGCCGACGCGAGGCTTGTTTGGGCGCAGCGATTGATGCTGCCGGCGGCGCTGAGCATGCCAGCATACAGACCTTGAACTGCCCACGCCAAGCATCAAGCTGCTGGAAAAGTCCGTGGGGTACTGACCGGAAAGGGGAGCGTTCGTGAACATGAGATCCAAGCCAAGTGACACGAAAACGAAATTCGCGACTGAGGGGCGGGAAGTGATCGAAGAGTGGCCAAGCCTTATATTCAGCACTGAAGCAGTACGCGGCGCAAAAGCAGACAGTACATTGCTGCCCATGTTCATTGCTGGGCTCGTTCTGATTGTCGTCGGCGGGATAATCGTCATGGCCTTCGTGTAGGCCCACGGCAAGAAACGAGCCCCGCGGCCAGCCATCTCAGGGTCAGGACGCTCAATGCGTAATTTTGAATCCAGCATTCCGAAGGCGCCGACCACTCGGCACGAAGCACGTATCGACGTAGGCGTTGGCAGGTCGCGTCGGTTTGCCCTTTTCGCTGAATTGAGCACGGGGAGCCTCCTCATGCCTTCCGGTTCCGAGGTGCTGGCGCTCTGTGAGTGCTCCTGCAGCGATCGCACTGACCGGCTATGATGGGCTCGGCGCTATCTCGTTGGTCGATGGCGTATTTTGCCGCCGCATTATTTTTCCTGGTCGTGGCACAGGCATTGATGACGGCCGGCTATGGTTTTCCGACCGTTGCCGCGGAAGCACCCGAAAGTCTTGTGATCGTTCACATGATCACAATCGGCTGGCTCAGCCTCCTGATGGTTGGAGCGCTATTCCAGTTCGTTCCGGTGCTCGTCGCCCAGCCCCTTTGCCACGATCATTTGGCTTTGCCATCATTGATATTCCTGCTTGTCGGTCTCTTCTGCCTGCTCGCCGGGTTCCTCGAGCTTTCGGGCGCAATCGATACCGGTCTTCCCTTTCTTGTGCTTGGCGGGCTCCTCCTGCCGGCTGGGTTTGCGCTCGCAATTTGGATGCTCGCCGCCACGTTGTGGAGCCTCCGGCCGTCCAGTTTGCCATTGCCTTCGCGTTTCGTGGCCGGAGGCCTTGCTTGCATCGCGAGCACGGCCGCTTTGGGGGCTTCGTTTGCGTTTGCCCTTTCTGGCGAGATACCAGAATGGGCAGTCATCGATGTCCGGCCCCTGGCTCTTCCCATTCATGTGGCGGTGGGCTTGGGCGGCTGGCTCAGCTTCACGGCGATCGGTGTCAGCTATCGCTTGCTGCCGATGTTCATGCTTTCGCCTGACGGCGAACGCATGACGGGCCACATCGTCTGGTGGAGCGGAGCGACGGCCTTGCTCCTGCTCGCCCTGGCGGCGCTTTGGGGAGGGCCTTCCCGGGGAGACACCTTGACTATCGGTCTCGCCGCCTTGTTGGGTCTCTTTGCGATTGCTTTCTACGGCATCGATCTCGTTTTCCTTTACCGCAACCGCAAGCGCCGCGCGATCGAGTTGAACAGCAGGTCGGCAATCGGGGCATTTGCATCACTCTACCTTTCGGCTCTGCTTCTCCTCACGCTGCTGGCAACCGGAACGCTTGCACAACATGTGGGCGCGCTCGTCTATCTCGTTGCCTTCGGCTGGCTGACGGGATTGGGACTCTCCCAGCTCTATAAGATCGTGCCATTCCTGACATGGCTCGAATGCTACGGACCGGTGATGGGCAGGAAACCGACGCCGCGCGTCCAGGATCTTGTCGTCGACAGCCGCGCCAGATGGTGGTTCGCACTCTATTTCGCAGGCGTACTCGCTGGGACCGGCACACTTCTGGTCCAGGCGCCTGTTCAATTCCGCATAGCGGCAGCTGTGACGCTGATGGCTACCGCCGCAATCGTCGTGGAACTCGTTCTGGCGCGCCGCCTTATCAATGTCGCTGCCGCCTTGCGCCTGCCCGAGGGAACTTCACGCCCGCGTCTTTTCCTGCCGTCCCGGCGCTGAGCCACATAGAGGAGATTCAAATGAGTTGCCCCCACTACGATCTCGATGTTCGACCAATTCTTCGCGAAGGTGGAGAGCCTTTCAGCGCCATTATGGAAGCCGTAGTTGCACTTGCCCCCGGCCAAAGCCTGCGCTTGCTCGCTTCCTTCAAGCCGGTTCCCCTGTTCCACGTGCTCGGTGCGCAGGGATTCGCGCCTTCGGTCCGCGACATCGGAAATGGCGACTGGGAGGTGATCTTCACCCCTGCCGACGCACCCGAGGAGCCGGCCGGCCACGCAGAATCCTCGACAGCGTCCGCTGATACGGACGACGAGTGGCCGGAGCCAGTCATAGAACTCGACACTCGCGATCTCGATCCGCCCGAACCGATGGTCAGGGCGCTGCGCGGTGTAGAATGCTTGGCGCCCGACCAAACCATTGCCGTTCTGGTGCCGCGCGAACCCGTGTTTCTGTTCGACGAGCTGAAGGTCCGGGGCCACCGCTGGCGCAGTGCTTGCGAACCGGAAGGGCACTATCGCGTCGTTATCCGCTCCGGTGGACAGGCACGGACGATACCATGATCGACAAGCTAGATGGGCCTCTTACGGCTGGAGCGCGCGCATCGCTGCGCATGGTCATTGATCCCGAACTTGGAGAAAATGTTGTCGATCTCGGATTGATCTACCAGATATCAGTGGCACATGACGGGGTGGCGCGCGTTGAAATGACCACAACGACCCGCGCATGCCCGGCCGCGGGATATCTTAGGGAGGCCGTGCAGTCGGCCGTCAGGATAGTGCCTGGAATCCAAGGTGTTGACGTCCAGCTCACCTATGAACCGCCATGGAAGCCCGAGATGATGAATGCCGAGGCCAGGCGCCGGCTCGGTCTGATCGATACAGGGAGCGATGCATGAACAAGAAGCAGTCAAGCACAAGCAAGAGAACAATTATCGTCGACGGCACTCCGCTGCCGGACGTTCTCGACGAGGCCATGATCCGCGGGGTCGTCCACGGCTTCTACGAAGAAATCCGTCGCGATCAGCTGCTCGGGCCCATCTTCAATGCGGCAATCCAACCGGAGGCATGGCCGCGTCATTTGGCAAAGATGTGCGACTTCTGGTCCGCGACTCTGCTGAGGCCTCCCGCTACGAGGGCCGGCCCCTGCCGCCGCACCTATTGATACCAAGCCTTGGCGAAACGCATTTTCGGCGGTGGCTGACATTGTTTCGAACCACGGTGGAACGTGATTGCCCGCCGGAAGTTGCAGCGCTGTTTGTGGCGCGGGCTTTGCGCATCGCTCACAGCTTTCGCCTTGCTCTCGCTTTCAATCGAGGCGAGAACACCGTTGACATCGAGCCGATCCGCGAGGACAGCCTCTGACCGAGACTGGTCCTCCTCGCACTTCAGTATCCATCCTGAACCTGTCCGGGACGCCTTCAACAAGGTCGCCGCGACGCAAACACGCTCAGGCAGCGGTTATCTCTTGGGCATCCTGAGATGCTCCGTCGGCATGATGCGCGACCATTGCGCAAGGCGAGATGAGAACGGTGCCTCTTTGTCCAAGCGCAACGAGCAACACGCACCGCGGCGGCAATGTGTTTACTTCCAAGCTGGGACAACTGGCATGAAACCGCGGTTCAATGACGACGCAACAATGGACGCAATTATGCGAGGCTGGCCAGCGACCAACAGGGTCATTCTCCAACTCGGCATGCTTTGCGTCGGCTGCCCGATTGCCTCGTTCCACACAATATCCGACGCAGCACACGAGCACGGCCTGAGAGAGGAACTGCTGCGCAGCGAGCTCCAGGCCGCGATCGATCGAAAAGACGCGAATTAGTTTTTGTCCGTGCGCCCTTCGGCGAGTACGAGCAGGCGGTGCGGCTCGACAACGGTCACCTTCTGGCGCCCGCTTTTGACCAGACCCTTTTCCTCCCACGACGAGAGCAGCCGGCTCACCGTATGGAGCGTCGTTCCTGTCATCTCGGCGATATCCTGGCGTGAAATTGGGAAATCGATCAGGATACCTTCCTCGGTCTTCCTGCCTGTCTGCTTAACCAGCTTGAGCAAGGCATGGGCGACGCGTTGATCGACCTGTTCGGTGGACATCTCGATGACACGTGTGTGGGCGTCTTGCAGCCTGCTCCCCACGGTCTTGTAGGTGCTGGCGCCAAAACTCGGGAAAGCATCGGCGAATTTCGACCAGAAATGGCCTGGCCAGGCAAGCACGACGCAATCGACGGCGCAGATTGCACTGGCCGGATAAGTGGTGAGGCCTATCGCGTGGGCGATGCCCATTAGTTCGCCGGGGCTAATGTACCGCACGGTTATCTCTTGCCCATCGGCTGTTGTTTTCACGACACGGACGTGTCCATCGAGCAGCAAGAAAAAAGCGTGCGCTTCCTGCTCCTGCTCGAACACCGGCTGGTCCTTGGCAATCCGCAACGACCGGGCTTGGCCGATCATGAAGTCAAGATCCGTCGGGGCTATGCCCTGAAAGGCAGACAGCCCGGCAATCAGCGAGCGATCCAGGCGACTCAACTGCATTTCCCCCTTCCGAGTTTTGACTGTGATCAGTCCGTGTTTTCCGGCCACACAATGTCATGGGCGACCAACGCGCGGCAAGTGGCAGTTGCCGCGGCCTCTTCTCTTCGATTCTCAAATCGAGTTTGCGCTGCGTCAAAGTCCCAACACCGGAGCCGGCCTAAAAGAACCGCAGCGGTGAACACCGTCGACAATAATCGGACCGAAAGGCAAGATCATGAGATACGCAACCATCGTCGCCGCGCTCGCGGCGACAGTATTGGCCGGGGCCGCCCAGGCGGCCGATCACCAGGTCCAGATGCTCAACAAGGGCGAGAAAGGCGTTATGGTCTTCCAGCCCGACTTCGTCCAGGCAGCACCTGGCGACACCGTCACCTTCGTGCCGACCGACAAGGGCCACGATGCTGAAAGCATCAAGGGCATGCTCCCGGATGGTGTCGAGCCCTTCAAGGGCAAGGCCGGCGAACAGATCACGGTCAAGCTCGACAAAGAGGGCCTCTACGGCGTGAAATGCACGCCTCACTACGGGATGGGTATGGTGGCCCTGATCGTCGTCGGCAAACCGGTCAACCTCGAACAGGCCACAACCGTCAAGCAGCCGGGCAAGGCGAAGAAGGTGTTCGAGGCCTTGCTGGCTCAAGTTCCAGCAGGCAATTGAAGGCCGAGAATATCTCGCTTTGAAAATCACGGGAACCTTGCGGCAGACACAACCTGCCCGGGGTTTCCATCTTTGAAATGCACGCCATGGCAATTCCACGCACGCGGCCGGGCGCCTATCCGGCGGTTCTGTCTTACGGTTTCCGGCCGTTCTTTCTTCTCGGCTCGCTCTATGCTGGAGCGGCTATCCTGTTGTGGCTGCCCTTGTTTTACGGCCGCCTCGAAACCTTCAGCGTCTTCCAGCCAATCGATTGGCATGTCCACGAGATGCTGTTTGGCTATCTTGCGGCGGTCGTGACCGGGTTCCTGCTGACCGCCATTCCGAACTGGACCGGACGGCTGCCGGTGCAAGGCCTGCCCCTTCTGGCACTCGTCCTTTTGTGGCTTGCGGGTCGCTTCGCCGTATTCCTTTCGGTCGAGACCGGCTGGCTCGTCGGAGCCGCGATCGACTGCGCCTTCCTCCTGGCTGTCGCCACCGCCGCCGCGACCGAAATCATCGCGGGTCGAAACTGGCGAAACCTCAAGGTGCTGCTGCCTGTTGCCGTGCTTCTGGCAGCCAACGTGATGTTTCATGCCGAAGCGCACTACGGAGGCGTCTCGGATATAAGCCGCCGGCTCGGGCTCGCTGCCGCAGTCGTTCTCATCATGATCATAGGCGGACGGATTGTTCCCAGTTTCACCCGCAATTGGTTGGCGCGCGAAAATCCAGGACGCCTGCCCGCCCCATTCAGCCGTTTCGACGTCGTGACGATCGCTCTTTCCGGGACCGCATTAATGGCATGGGCTGTTTTTCCCGGGAGCGCCTGGACGTGCGCAATGCTGATTGCCGGGGCAGTCCTCAACACTATCCGGATCACACGCTGGGCTGGCTATCGCACGTTGCGTGATCCGCTGGTGCTGATCCTGCACGTTGCGTTCGCCTTTGTGCCACTCGGCTTTCTTCTCGCCGGCCTGGCAATCATCCTTCCCGAGACGATCCCACCGGTCGCAGGCATTCACGCCTTTGGCGTGGGAGCGGTGGCCTGCATGACGCTCGCCGTCATGACCCGCGCCACGCTTGGACATACAGGCCGCGAATTGCGGGCTAGCATCGGGATATGCACGATCTTTGTCGTGATCGTACTTGCCGCCGTTTTTCGCCTTTGTGCGGCGTTCGCACCTGGGGAAGCGATGCTCCTTCACATATCGGCCGCCCTATGGGTGGCAGCTTTTCTTGGCTTTGCGATCCTGTTTGGCAGCATGCTCGTTCGACCAAAATTGCGGGCGCGACAACCGACCAAAGCGCCCGTTTGACGCCTGGCTGCTGGTACGACCAGCCGCATGCGGGCTCCGCCACAATGGCGAGATCATCAAGCCTGCCGCTCCTCGATGTACCTCAAAGTAGCCAGGCGCCTGATCGCGCTCGTTGCAAGGATTTGTGCTCGGTCGCGGTCGGCCTGCGAGGCGAGGGTGTCGCCCGTATTGACGTAAGACTCGGCCGCGAATTCGCAGAATGCATCCAGGGAACCAGGCGGCCGGCTTCCGATCGAGTTGGTTGTTCCGAGCGGAGAGGCAATGAGCTGTTGTGCAAGATTTCGCGCCTCCGCCGCCAGATCGCAAAACACTGGCCTGTCATCTTCCCTTCGAAACCGAGCATACGCGTCGAGACGGGTCGCGATCTGTTCCTCCATCGCCGCAAAATCCCGGGAGCCGGCAGGCGCTGCTCCCGACTCACGATTGGAAAGGAATGCACGCCGGCGTTCAACTCGCGGAATACGGGCGTGCTCCAGTTTCCCCCTCGCCATCTGCTCGGCGGTGGATTGGACTTCCGTTAAGGTCGCGTTCGCGGCCACGTCCGACCAAAAAGCAAAGGCGCGCTCTTCGTTTCCGACTGCCATCGCGAACGAATGGTAAGCGTCGATAAATTCCGAAGATGCCACGGCCGCATTCTCGTCGTCGAAGGCGCCTTTCGGCGCCCATCGCAACGGGCTGGGATCCGGAACCTCGCCACTGGATTGCCGGGACCAGCGAATGACGTTTTCGATGTGCCTGCTTCTTCGTTGACAAGGCGCTCGAAGACCTCGGCCAGTCTGGCCTGGCCGCCAGCGCGCATTCGCGCTTCCAGTTCCGTGTACCTTTCGGCAGGCGGATGCCGACCATCGGCTGGAATCTGCTTAGGCGCACTAGACCCTGATGCGCGCCCACCATGCCGCGGGGAGCTGACAGATTTTCTGGCGGGCACCGCGCGAGCTGATCCTGGGTGGCGACCGAACCGTCCGCTTGACCGTTTACAAGGTCATCATGGCAGCGGAATCGGCTACGATCGGCTCGGCACCGATCAGTTCCAGACAATAGGGCACCGCAGGAAAGACCGCGTTTAGACACACCTCGATCGAGGCCGGCTTTCCCGGCAAATTTACAATCAGCGAACGGCCGCGCACGCCTGCGGTCTGGCGCGACAGGATGGCTGTCCGGACTTGCCGCAAGCTCGTCTGTCGCATGAGCTCGCCGAAACCGAGAAGCTCCTTGGTGATGACCTGCTGCATGGCCTCTGGGGTCAGATCTCTCGGGGAGGGGCCGGTCCCGCCGGTTGTCAGGATCAGATCAACGCCGCGCTGGTCGCACAGGTCGATAAGCACGTCGCGGACGCTCTCCAGTCCGTCGGGCACGCTGCGACGGATGAAGGTGCACGGCGACTTTACCACCTGGCGAAGCCAACTTTCGATGGCTGGCCCGCTAAGATCTTCGTAGTCGCCGCGGCTTGCACGGTCCGATACGGTCACGATTGCGATCTGGGTCATTTTTCCGTCAAAGTCCGCCTTCCCGGCTTGCCATGGAAGTATCCGTCGACCAGCGACCCGGGCAGATCAAGGCAAGAGAGGACAAAGCGAGCACCCTTGGGATCCTCGATCCCGTCTAGAAGCGATTTGTAGGTCTTCGCCACCTCGACCATGTCGCAAGTGTGGGGAGACAGGCGGATGCGGCCGACGCCTTTCGAGGTGAGATCGGTGGGTGCGGGGCAGAAGGCCTGCATCTGGTTAGAGAGAGTTTGCACGCCATTGACCGCCAGGAAAGGCTGGTCGTCGAGGGTTTCGACTGCCAGGCCATCCGGGTCTTTTTCGCAGGTGAACTGGCAGGAATCCTTGTGCAGGCCATGAATGCGGGCGTGGTAACATCGGCCCGACAGTGCAAGCGGCAGCCGGCCGAAGACGAAGACCTCGAACTCCGCGCCGGGACACGCGCCGGCCATCCCACCGACCG
Organism: Mesorhizobium sp. M1396; assembly: GCF_040317725.1. NCBI lineage: Bacteria > Pseudomonadati > Pseudomonadota > Alphaproteobacteria > Hyphomicrobiales > Phyllobacteriaceae > Mesorhizobium > Mesorhizobium sp. M1396. Next base: position 21,235 of record NZ_JAMYLA010000003.1, read on the forward strand.
CGGCAAGCGACAATTCCACAGGCGGACATATCGTTTGGGCGCCGAGTTCGATCAGATATTGCGCTGATGCCTCGTTGTAGACGTTCAGGAAAGGACCGGTCACGAACGGCTTGCCTGAGCGTGACGGCAGGGCCGTGACATCGTTGACTTCGACCAGCCGTTCGTCGGTGCAGAGATCTTCGACGCTTCGGCGTTCGCGAACAGTCGCCGGGGCTGCCAGTGTGGACAGCACGACTTGCTTTCCGGCACGCTCAAGGCGTTCAATGATCTCAGGCCATGCAGGATCGGAAAACGGCATTCTCTTGCCACAGACGACCTCGCCGACGTGAACCCGGTCGATCGGAGCCTCGTCTGCTATCCTGCGGTAGAAATCCGAGAGGCGATCCGGCGACCAATGAAAGAAGACCGGTCCAAGCGTCAACGCGATTCCAGACACGAGCCTATCTCCATTTCTTGTTGTAAGCTCCTGCCGTCTGCCGGGCGCCTTCCGACTGGCCTGCAAGTATCCGATCGATCTCGATCGCATCGCCACCTTGCTCGACGGCGTCCACGGCCTTCCTGAAAGCGCGCACGACTTCTGTAACGTAGCCTCTGCCGCGCTGACGGCCTTCGATCTTCAAGGCAGTCACGCCGGCCGCTTTCAAGCCTGCGATCATCCCGCCAGCATTCAGGCTGACAGGATCCTCGAACAAATAGGAAGTCTTGCCGCTCGCGGTGAACCTGCCCTTGCACAAGGTGGGGTAGCCCACTGGTTCGCCGGGCTCATAGCGGTCGATCGTGAAGCCCGAAAGTCGTGCGACCGTGCTGTTGGCTTCATCATCGTAGGTTACCATTTCCGGTGGCGAACAGACGCCGTTGAGATTGGGCGATTTTCCCGTCGCGTACGAAGAGAGATAGCAACGGCCTTCGATCATCACGCAAAGACCGCCGAACACGAATGCTTCCGTTTCCACGTCGATCAGACGATTGAGTGCGGTAATTTCCTGGACCGAAAGCACCCGCGGCAGCACGACGCGGCGAACGCCGAACCTGCTCGCATAGAATCCGATTGCCTCGGGCGTTGCCGCCGCAGCCTGGACGGAAAGATGAAGTCGCGTTGGCCCATGGTTTTTCGCGACGTGATCGAGGACGGCAATGTCGGCGGCGATGATGGCATTCGCGCCACATTCGGCCGCCGTATCGGCTGCCTTCTTCCAAAGGTCGACATCATTGACTCGCGCGAAGGTGTTGATGGCCACCATAACCTTGCTGCCGTGGTCATGTGCGTAGCGAACGCCCTCCGCCAGTTCGGCTGCGGAGAAATTGAGGCCGGGAAAATTCCGGGCGTTCGTTTCGTCGCGAAATCCGCAGTAGACGGCGTCCGCTCCTGCCTGAACGGCTGCCCTCAACGTAGCGGGCGTTCCGGCCGGGCAGACAAGTTCCATGCGACCACTTGTCATGCCTCTGGTGCTTTGCGTCTGGAGTTGCGGTCGGCCATTTGGCGCATGACACTGAGCGCACCGAGAATTCCCGTATCTGCGAGACGAGCCAGCGCGCCGCGCAAGCCGAGCAGATCCGCCGGGCGAAGCTCGGCGTCCTCGATCGTGTTCCTCAGCGCGAGCACCGCTTCTGTGCGGCCGCTGATCGAGATGATCCGGCTGAAGAAAAGTGCGTCGCCATCAAGCGTGCCGTCGAGCACGCTCAACAGTGTCAGGATAGGCCCCCTGATCAGGACGCTTGACGCCGCAGCCTCATTTTTCCTCACGACGCGGACGATGGACCGCTCTCCATCCGGCACGACGGCAAATGCGAAGGCGAGGTCGATTGGGTCGATGAAATAGCAAGCTGTTCGATGTTCGCCCAAGCGGTCGAACAATCGAGGCTGTCGCCCGGCCAAAGAGCGCAAGGACAGCGTGAGCAGCGGCCCAAGTGGCAAGCCGGCGAAGGCCGGGAAAAGATGGCGAACAACCGCCGCCAATCTCGGTTCCGTGTTTTCCGTCACCATTCAGTGCACCCTGTCCATATGGAGGAAGTTCAAGCGAATTTTGCAGCGGGTTACCAGTTGCGTCCGTCCCTGAGCAGATCTGCGAAATTCTGGCTGTTCGGACAGAAATCCTGATAGTGGCTTTCGAAATCGAAGGCGGCCAGATGACCATGACACTGGCGGCGATGGGGGCAGGTGATGCAGGTGCATGACATGAAACAGTGCGCTTGCCGCGATTGAAAATTGTCCGGGTCGACGCCGACTGAACGCATCGCCGAAGAAAGCAAGTCTTCCGAGGCGTATGGCAAGCGCATAGCATCGTCGAATTCACTTCGCGACAGACGGATGTCATTCAGAATGCCCGTGCATTCATCCCAACCCATTGCCCAAAATTCTCTCTTCGCTGCCCTGCTCCGCCGACGGTCCGCAAGAAGGGAAATTACGGACCGCCAAGCTCCGACAGTTTCGCCGATGAGATTGGCTCCCATGTGAAGTCCCCCTTTGCCTCGATCGCCTTCCTTGGAAATGATGTGAGAAGGAAAATAGCGGGGGCGGATCGTTCGCTCTTTGCGCTAGCGCAAAGTTTCTCGTCAGCGCTCATGGCAAAATTGCTTGCCCGACGATCCGGTCGAGCCGGATTTCGCCATGCATCACCGCTGCCTCCCGTCGTTTTCGGACCTCGGCTCATTCCTTTCGTACCTGGATCGGAATGGACAACTACAGGACGTCGGGGCGCCTGTTTCGACACGACTCGAACTGACCGAGATCCATAGGCGGGTGATCGCCGCGAAAGGCCCGGCGCTGCGCCTGACCACGCTCATCGACGACCGCGGCGTTAAGTCGGCCTTTCCGGTCGTCGCGAATCTTTTCGGCACCCGGGAACGTGTAGCCTGGGGACTTGGCACCGACTTTCACGGTCTAGAAACCCTCGGCGCGCTCCTGGCATGGATGAGATCGCCTCAGGCCCCACAGAACCTTCGTCAGGCCCGACAGATGCTGCCCGCGGCGCGTGGTGCACTCGTGGCGCGGTCGAAGATCGTCTCCCCGCCCAGAGAGTGGCGGGACGCCGATCCGGATTTTTCGCTCCTCCCGATTCAGACTTGTTGGCCAGGAGACGCCGGCCCTCTCATCACATGGCCAATGGTAATCACACGCCCCCCTGGAGAGGACGATCCGAGCACATACAATCTGGGCATATATCGGATGCAGGTGCTTGCCCGTGACCGCGCGATCATACGATGGTTGCCGATGCGAGGTGGCGCCGCCCACCATCGCATGTGGCAAGCGCGAGGCCTGGAGATGCCGGTGGCGGTCGTCATCGGGGCGGATCCCGCCACGCTGATCGCCTCGGTGATGCCGGCGCCTGAAGGTGTATCGGAGCTGGCACTGTCCGGGATGATCAACAACCGCCGTGTCGGGTTGGCGCCATGCAAGAGCATTATGCTTCACGTGCCCGCCAGTGCGGAAATCGTGCTTGAAGGTGTCGTCTCTCCAACGGAGACAGCGCTGGAGGGACCCTTCGGCGACCACACCGGATATTATAACGCGCCAGAACGATACCCCGTATTCAACCTCAAGCGCGTTCGCGTTCGTGACGGGGCAAATTACCTGACCACGTTCACCGGGCGCGCGCCCGACGAGCCCTCGGTCCTCGGCGAGGCCCTGCTCGATGTCTACAAGCCGATCCTGCGCCAACAAATACCGGAAATCGTCGACGTGTGGCTTCCGCCGGAAGCCTGTTCCTACAGGATTGCGGTCATCTCGATCGCCAAGAAGTATGCCGGACAGGCCAGGCGCGTGATGATGGGCTTTTGGTCCCTGTTGCCGCAGTTCTCGATGACAAAGATGGTCATCGTAGTGGACGACGACGTCGACATTCGATCGTGGCCAGACGTGATGTGGGCAGTCGCCACTCGCATGGATGTCTCACGCGACCTCATGCAGGTAGACCGGACCCCAATCGACCAGCTTGATTTCGCATCGCCGCTCGAAGGGTTGGGAGGCAAGGTCGGCTTCGATGCAACGCGCAAAATTGGATCAGAGACCTCTCGCCCATGGGGCAAGGAGCTGAAGATGTCAGCTCAAATCGAGGAGCAAGTATCGCACCGATGGGACGAGATCTTTTCGCAAACGATCATGCAGGGGCAAAGATGACCAAACGTCTGATAGTCGGTGTCACAGGTGCGTCCGGCTCCGTGCTGGCGCTGGAAACCGTACGCCAGCTGGTCAGGGCCGGAGTGGAGACGCATCTCGTTATTTCCAAGGGCGCGAGATTGACCATTTCTCACGAGCTCGGCACCGACGGTCTTAGCCAACTCACTTCTCTCGCCAACCATGCATATTCCTATCAGGACCTGGCCGCGCCCATTGCCAGCGGGTCCTTCAGGACCGACGGCATGATCGTCGTTCCCTGTTCGATGCGAAGCTTGGCGGCGATGGCGCACGGTCTGGGAGACAACCTTGTTACGAGGGCCGCCGATGTCGTCCTGAAGGAAAAGCGCCGCCTGGTCATCGTGCCGCGCGAGGCGCCGCTCCATGAAGGGCACCTCGACGCGATGCTGAGGCTGGCGCGGATGGGCGCGGTGATCGCACCGCCAGTACCACCATTCTACGTCAAGCTGGCCTCGATCGAGGAGATGGTAGTCGAGATGGCTGCCCGGCTGGTTGGCTGGGCGGGTATCGACCCAGGCAACAAGCTGACGCGGTGGGGCGAACAGAACGTCGCCGTCGCGTGATTTGCTCGACGGGCAAGGATTGCAATGAACCTACAGACGTCGAACGATGCAACATATGACGTGCGGAGACTTCCTCCGGAAAGAAAGCAGTCCGCCGTCTTGGCGATGTTCGACGGGCTCAAACCCGGTCAGACATTCGTGGTCGTTCTCGATTTCGACCCTGATAAACTCAGGCGTCAGTTCGAGGCGTTCTTTGCTGGCGAACACATTTGGGTGTGCCGTAGACAGGGGCCACCAGAATGGCGGATCGAGATAGGAAGACCTGAATCGGCGCGTAATGTCGAACGCGACGAAATGAGGCAGCATACGTCGATCTGATCTGGTTATCCCAAGATTCAGTTGGCAGTGACCGTGAGTGCCCCCTTCATTCCAAGCTCGTAATGACCCGGTATCAGGCAGGCGAAGTCGAACTGGCCGGGACTGGTAAAGGTCCAGACGATCTCGCCTTTTCCTTGGGGACCGATGCGGATCGCATTCTGATCAACGTGTCGCATCTCGGGCATGCTCTCCATCGCCATTTTATGCTTCATCACCCGCTTATGCGTATCCATGACAAATTCATGGTCGTATTCGCCTTCATTGGTGAAGGCCAGACGCACCGTCTCGCCCTTTTTCACAGTGACTGAAACCGGATCGAACGCCATCGATCCATCTTCGTTCTCGACCATGCCGATCGCGATGGTACGGTCTACTTTGGCCGCCATGCCCGGCTGACCGATAATCATCATTTCATGGCCGTCATGAGTGCCGGAATGCATTCCCGTCGCAAGCGCCGGGGCGGCGAAGAGGACCATGGCGACTGTTGGCATCATGCATTTCTTCACGCGATTTCTCCTTTGCGAAATGTTGAGTTTCACTCATATCGGAGGTGGCAGCGGGCTCTCTTCGGACCGCGGTCGACGATCGCCGGAACAGGATCCGTAGGGGCGCCTCCAGCCCTCGCCAGCTCTTGCGGTTGATCACCTATGGCCCGGTCGGCACCGCCGACAAACTGAGTTGCCGCATCGAGAAGGCACCTTCCTTTGCAGTGCTCGCGATATCGTCAAACAGGAGCGCGAGATCCACGTAGACGCTGCGATCCCGTTCGGCCGCGCCCATTTCATCGAGATCCTGCAGGAAGAAAAGGATCGATTTGATGCGCTCGCGTTGGCCACGGGCGATGGCAAGATGTTCGCGCGCGATGCGCCGGACTTCCAGAGCCGCAAATCGCGCCAGCGTCTCGTCGAGTCTCGAACGGCACTCACAGTCGAGCCGGGCATTCTTGATCAAATTTGCCAATCGACCGACAACGGCCACGTCGGCAAAACCCCGGGTGCCGCCGTCAATGCTACTTAATGGAACGTTCTGCTTCATATCTTCTTTGCTCCTATCGCGCGGCCAATCAAATCTGCCGACGTCCGGTTCAGCCGTCAGCGCAGGGCGAGGGCAAACGTTTCGCGGCGCGAACAGACGCAGCGCGCCTTTCCAGTTGGCCGACCCGGTCCCGAAAATTGTTTTTGACTGTAATCGACCATTTTGCAGCCTGTTTGCGCAGGAGCAAACACGGAGATCGATCATCGACAGTATTGCCTTCGGATCGGCTTTTTTCGACCGCCGATCTTGCGAGTTGCGAAGCGGCACGAGGATGTCGTGTCACTCATCCCCCGTAGAGGAATCGTTGCATGACTACCGACGGGAGTGTGCTCGCTTTCGACGCAAAGCAGAGGCAGATGTCGGCGCCGTTCCGACCATTTTTTCTTATCGCGGGGCTGGACGCGATTGTAGGCGCGGTGGTCTGGCTGCCGTCTGCGCTCGGAATACCGGCCATCGGCCCGACCGGGATATCTCCCGGTGACTGGCATCGCGACGTGCTTCTGTTCGGGATGGTTCCAGCCATTTTGACTGGCTTTCTGTTGACGGCGCTGCCTCGATGGACAGACCGACGTGCGATGTCGCCACTCACCACGCGTTTGCTGGTTGCTCTATGGCTGTGCAGCCGTGGGATTTTCCTGTTCCTGTCGCATTCGGCCGGGCTTGCCCTCTCGGCGCTTTTGGTGCTGACGGTCCTCTTGATCGCGGCGGGACGGGTGATCACCAGCCGCGACCGCCGCAACCTGAAGATATTGTTTCTGCTGCTTGCCTTTTGTGGTGGCAACATACTTGCCGCGGCGTCCTACCAAGTAGAACTCGCTCTGCGCCTGGCCTTGGCTTCGATCATCGGCCTCGTCATGATCATCGGAGGACGCGTCGTCCCGGCATTGACGGTGGCCTATGTCGAGACCGCGGGCGGTCGGATCTCCGTCAACCGTTCCGCGGTTTTGGAGTACGCGGCAGCGGCTGTCGCGGCATGCGCCCTTGGTTTGTGGGTTGTTGCGCCGCAGACACAACTCACCGGCCTTGCCAGTGCGCTTGCCGCGTGCCTGCAGGCGATGCGAGTCACCCAATGGAATGGCTGGCGAAGCGCGGCCTCGTCGACAGTTCTTGCCCTTCACATAGGATATGGCTGGATCATCGCCGGTTTCGGACTTCTGGCGATCCACATTTTCGCGCCAGCGAGCCTGGGGCAGGCGGCTGCCGTTCATGCCTGGACGATCGGCGCCATCGGCACGATGGTTCTCGCCATCATGGCAAGCATGATCCGCAAGCACAGCCGCCGCCCCTTTGCGATCTCGGTTCCGGTGACCGGCGCGTTCGTCGCGATGACGATGTGCTGCCTGACTCGCCTTCTTGTCGAATTGCTGCCTGGCTCCGGCGCGTCTTTAACGATGCTTTCAGGCACGTTGTGGGTTGTAGCGTTCGGTCTGTTTCTGGTGGCTTTCCGTAGAATGCTCATACCGCGCATTTGAGATGATGCCGCCTACCAAACCCAAAAGAGCAGAAACCAGCCGGCATCCGCGACCAACATGGCCAGCCCGACGAGGAACACCACGAGCGCCCGCCGGCCAATTTCTCTGTTGTAGAGTCCCGTTATTTGCCAGCACAAAATCCCCGACCAAAAAGTCGCCAGCCCAAGCATCGTGGCCCGCGGCAGGCTGACCCATGGAAGTTCGATGCCGTCCGAACGGAGTTGGCGGACAGTGAGTGTTGACAAGCCTAGAAGGACGCCCGCGCCGGCCAAGGGTATCAGCGCCTGAGCGAGATGATGGAATCTCGCCATTTGCCAGGACCCAAGGCTGCGTGTGGCAAGGGCCAGCATGGATATCGTCAACATGCCGCAGGCGACAGCAGTCGCAAGCACATAGGCGATGAGCAGTGTTCCGTCGAGAAGCGTCATCACATCGTTCCTCTGAGGATAGTTGGTGAGCACCCACCAAGGCGCTGTTGCTTCGAGCGGCCAGACCACCCCGCTTTCGACCAGCCGTTCCGCCATCCATTGCTTCGCAGGGACGAACCAAGGACTGACTGACCATTGAAATGCGCCAACGGCCAGACCCATGAGGCCGAACACGATCAGTATCGTTTCCCAGGGTTTGGCAACGTTCCCGGCGACATGAACGATCTCATGGTTCGGCGAACGACGTGCGAGACGGATTGCTCCGCGAAAACCGCTGCAGCGCCCACACATGTGACAATCGCTTGCGCCGCGCATGGTTTTGAACGGCACGAGCGGCGCGCAGTTGACGGCGCCGGGCTTTGCGCCGGAGAGCTGGGACTGTTGCCAGAGCGGCGCATCGACACGGAAATGCAGCGGAGCCAGCTTGGCCAGCAGTCCAAAGACGCCACTGACTGGACAGAGATAGCGGCACCACACACGCTTGTTGCGCCCGTAGAAATAGCCGACCACGGCGGCCGCGACCGTCGAGCCGCCGAGGATCAGCAGCGTCGGGGCGGGATACTGGTAAACGCTCGTCATCTGACCATAAAGCGTGGTGCAGCCGAAAGCCACTGCGGGCCAGCCGGGCCACATCAGCCAGCGTGGGATCGCCCGGCCACGTCCATGGCCGCTGACAAATTCGGTTATCGCTCCTTCGGGACAGAGGATCCCGCACCACATCCGCCCAACCAGCGCGGTGCTCAAGAGCACGAGCGGCCACCAGATACCCCAGAAGACGAACTGCGCGAAACGCGTGAAGTTGGTCCACAGATAGGCAAAGTGGTCCGGAAGGGGCAGGAAGACCGGCACGACGAGCAGAATGCCGTAGACAAGCACGACTATCCACTGCACGGCCCGGATCGATCCCTGATGGCGTTGAAGCCAACGTCCCAGTCTTTGCCAGATGTCGCCGGGCGGAACCGAGCGAACGTGCCGTTGCGGTATGACGTGCATCGTCATGAGGTCGGTTCCGCGGCACCTTGTCTGGCTGGTCGCAGCAGTGCAGCGGCGGCGATCCAATAGAGCGAGTAGACCAGGATCGGCATCAACTCCGGACGGGCGCGATAGCCGGTCATCGCGGCAATGAAGCTGCCCAACCTGCCGGTGTCGTCCAGAAGCCAGGACGTGTCCCACAAGGGCTCGGACAGTGGCGAGATCAGTCCCAGCCCAATGGCACGGTCAAGTGCGGTCATCAGCAGTGACGCGGCCAGCCCCAACAGAAACACTTCCGTAACACCGAAGAATACGGACCAGGGGAAGCGCCTGGCGGCCACTTGAATTAGCCAGTAGAAGGTTGCGGCAAAAGCAAAACCCGTTGCCACGGCGGCGATGCTTTCGGTCCGGTGCGTCTCGCTGCCAGACGCCAGGATACCGTAAAGGAAAATCACCGTTTCACTGCCTTCTCGCATGACAGCGAGCGCGGCCAAGGAAAAGAGACCTAACCAATTGCCGCCGGTCAGGGCACGCTCCGCATCGCGTTCAAGCTCCTTCCTCATCCCGCGGCCTTGCCTGTGCATCCAGATGACCATCTGCAAAATGAGCAAGGCCGCCAAACCGGCCATGGCGATCTGAAAATAGTCTTCGCGATCGCCCTCGAACAGGTTTGCCAAGGACAGGATAACCGCGGCAAGAAATGCCGCACCGCCTATGCCCGCCGCGACGCCGGCCCAAAGGAAGTACCGACCGGTGGCGACTCTCGCGCCGGCATGGTGCGCCAGCCATCCGTGCAGGATGGCGACGACCAGAAGTGCCTCCGTGCTCTCGCGCCAAACCACGAAAGCGATCTGTCCGAACCGAGCGGTCATCGGATCGCCAAGTCCCTGGCGACGAGCGTCGCGGGCGGCATGTCCGGATGAAAATCATCGAAGAATTGATATTCGCCCGGATCAAGGCGCCGGATAACGATGGAGGACGTCACACCAGGGCCCAGCACCTTTTCCTTGCGCAGCTCGACGCTTTCAAACTCGACAGGACTCGATCCGGTATTGCGAAGCTCCAATTTGAAACGCGCGTTGGCCGGCACCTCAAGGGATCGTGGCGTAATTTCACCATCTCTGAACTCGATGGCAAAGATCGGATCTTCATCGGCCACCGCGGTATGCACGGTCGACAGAAGGCAGGCCGCGATGGCGACCAGCTTCGGGTACTGGAAAAGGGTCATCTTGCCTGTGTCCCTGGTTTTGCCACACCGCGTTGCGTTCAAGGAAACGGCTAGCGGCTATACGGAATGAACCCGCGCCATGCGGATGGGCCAGCCAACCCGGTCTAGTAGCCACCCTTCTTGCCTACGCCAGCGTAAATGAATTCGTATTCGAGACGAAACGTGTCGGGCCAAGCTCCAACGCCCGTTTCCTTGTCGACATGTCTTCCGAAATGCGAGGACGCTTCGGATCCTGCCGAAATAATCGAATAGCGTAGATTGTATTTGCCCGGTCCCATCAGCTTCACGTTGTCGCCGTAATGCGGACCATCGCTAGCGACCATGGGCATGAAGACACCGCTAGTTTGCTGATTGTCGTCGAGCTTGGTCAGCAAATATTCGATTTTGAGATTGGGGATCCAATCGCCTTCGGCAAAGCCATTGGCGTTGTTGCGAGTTGCATGGATATCGGCCTCGATATGAATGTCGGAATCAGCCGCGGGCCTCATGACGTGGGCTGGCTCCATCTCGATCGGCTGGAGGTAGACAGCCCCAATTTCCATGCCATTCAACAGCTTGGGTTGACCGATGGGATATTCCATCGCGCAAACTCCTGAAGCGCCTGCCAGCAGAGCGGCGAAGGATGAAAACAAAATCAACTGACGGGACATGCGAGTTCCTTTGCTGACGACGGCGAGGATGAGGTTGGCCCAGCTTGTCCCGGATCGACAAGCCGAAAACATGAACCTATTTGTCTGCTTATTCCGCGAATGAAAGGGTTCTTTGCGCTACCGCAAAGACTCGCGTTTTTGATGCCGAATATGTCCGACGCTAAGATATTGCCGCGGTTTGCGATTGATCGGTCGATCCCGTCGATCGGCTATGCAGCGACCGTAGGAGATTCGAGTCTGGCGACACCAGTGAGCGAAATGTCCGAGCCATATTGATTTGAATCAATGCGGGCGCCTGAGATCATGAGTTCTTTCAAAATCATCAGTTTATCGAAGAGGTCGCCCTTTGGCCGATATTGTCTCCAGGCTTGTCAGGGAATGCAATCTGAGACGAAGTAGGGGCGTTGATTTCCCGACGATCTGGCAAGGCACGCTGAAGAGTCATTCATATGTCGCGGGCTCACCGATTCAGGGATGGAATGAGGAGGGGCCTGTGCTTAAAGTTCCCCTGATTACGGGTCGCCACCTCATATTTGGCGCTTCGGGATTTCGCCTCGACTGACCTTACGAGATTTCCTTGCCGTATCCGTCTCGACCGGCGCCAGTGACGGCCGAATCCTCCGACATCAGGCGAGGGTGATTGATCAGTTCGCCGCAACCGTTGCCAGTCAGGGTGCTGGGCCATCGAAATCGATTCCGTCGGTATGGGGTCGAACGCGCATGCGGCGGCAAGCCGATGCGCATCATGAATTGTGACCGTTTGACCATGGACCCGAATGCCCGAGTTGCTCAGGCTCGACAACGCGCGCGAGAAGCACTCTCGGGTTATGCCGAGTTCGGACGCGCACGAGAGATCGAACTCGCCGAACTTATGTCGGATCACTCAAGGTCGGTGGAACGTCTGCTCCACTGTTGCGTGCCGATAAGTGAGAACGAACTGGAGCTTGCATGACCTGGCAGGTCCACCCGCATCTTTAATCGGATACGGGAGCGGATGATTGCCAGACGGAGAAGATCTTTTCTGGATAACCAAAACGTCGCTGCGTTGATCGAAGCGCAGGACATACGGTGTCCTGCATAACCAAGATGGAACACCAGTTGGCGCGAAATTGGCTTGGACCCATTCTGGGAGTCGTCGCTGCTGGCGTGGCCACTGGCGGCTGGGCGGCCATTGTCGATCTGATTGGGGGCCTAAGGATTTTGATTTTAGCATGAGCCATCTTGGTAGTGGCGGCTTCTCCAGCAATTTCACCGAAAATCTGAGCTGATACCTGGCGGACCACGTCTTCTTCGAGACGGGCGATGCGAGGATATTCAGGAGTCGACGATCACGCCGGCGTTGGAAGCAATCTTTACTGGTTGAAGAAGAGCAATGCCGCGATCGCGATCGAGGCGATCACCGCGGACGCCGCTCCCGTGCGCTGGAGAACGCCGATCCGATAGAGCAGCAGCGCGAAGCCGACGATGATCGGAGTGGTGACAGAAAGACCAATCTGAGCGCTGCTCATCGCCGACTCCATGGGTTGACAGCTTTCAGCGCGATCCTGCCGATTTTCATGCGCGCTACCTTGCGCAAGCGCAAAGAAGCCCCGCGAGCCTGTGCCTAAGAGGCGGCATGGACATGATGGTTTCGTCCGCGCAGGACGAAGAGGCTCCCGGCGCCGGCGATCTCTTACTCTGGATACTGGCGTGGAGCGAGCTTGCCGCATTCGGAAGCCTGCTCGTCGCCTTCATGGTCGCCGGCATTGTTCAAGCGGACAAGTTCGCCATGGCGCGACAGCATCTCGATCCTGCGATTGCGGCATTGAACACGGCGGTTCTCCTCACGAGCGGCTGGCAGGCGGCACGCGCGGCACGACCAAGTGCGTCACGAAACGAGGTGCGGCGCGCGCTCATTTTCGCGGCTCTGCTCGGCTTCCTGTTCGTTGCTGTCAAGCTGTTCGAATATAGCGGGGAAATCGGCCGCGCCGGTGAGGAGGGCTACGGCTCCTTCTTCGAACTGTATTTCCTCCTCACCGGATTCCACCTGTTGCACGTGCTCTTCGGCGCGATGGTGTTGCTCCTGGTCAGCTGGCGAGCGGACCGGCCGAACGTGCTTCTCATCACCACGCTCTGGCACGTGTTCGATCTGATCTGGATCGTCATGTTCCCGCTCGTCTACCTGGCGTGACCGGCATGTCCGAGGGCGCCCGCAAGCAGCTCGTGCGGGCCTGGCTGATGCTTGTTTCGCTCACCTGCGCAAGCGTCCTGGCAGTGCGCTTCGCAGGCAATACCGCCGGGCTCGCGCTCGTCTTGTGTTTCGCCATGTTCAAGGCCCGCTTCGTGATCCTGGATTTCATGCGCATGCGGCAAGACATAAGGATGCGTCGCGCCCTTATCGGCTGGTGCATGGCCCTTGCCCTTGCCGCGGCTGCGAAGGCCATCCTCGCCGCGGCTGCCGCGGGCTGAGCCGTTTGTTTGCCAAATCGCAAAGAACGCCTCTGCCAAACTCATAGAAGGCTCACATACGGCGCGGCAACTGTGGAACGGCGGCCGTTGCGCGGGGATGGATCCATTCCGCGCTCGCGGGACTCTGTCTGGAAAGGATCGGCTGATGGCCGAACGCCTCACAAAAACGGGAGCTCGAAACGTCTTTTACGGCGGATCGATTTTCTTCTTCGCAATCTTCATAGGGCTCACGGCCCATAGTCACTACTACATGCGCACGACTTCGACGGATGAATCGAAGCTGACGACATCCGTGGCGCGCGGCAAGCACATCTGGGAGAAGAATTCTTGCATCAACTGCCACACGATCCTGGGCGAGGGGGCTTATTTCGCACCTGAACTCGGCAATGTGTGGAAGCGCTTCGGCGGCGAGACCGATCCCACGGGTGCCCGTGAAACATTCAAGGCCTGGATGGCCGCCCAGCCCTCGGGGATCGAGGGGCGGCGCCAGATGCCGCAGTTCAATTTGACGGACCAGGAGCTGAACGACCTGGCCGACTTCCTTGAGTGGACAAGCCACATCAAGACGCAGAAGTGGCCGCCGAACGATGCTGGCTGAGGCGCCTTAGGAGAGAGAGATGAAATATAAGACGCAAAAGGTCGCGATGACCTATTTCTACGGTGCGCTGGTCCTGTTCCTGGCGCAACTCGCCTTCGGCGTGCTGGCAGGCACGGTCTATATCATGCCCAACACGCTATCCGTGATCTTGCCGTTCAACGTCATCAGGATGATTCACACGAACGCTTTGATCATATGGCTGCTGATGGGCTTCATGGGTGCGACCTACTACCTGCTGCCCGAGGAGACCGAAACCGAACTGTTCGGCCCCAGGTTGGCCATCGTTCAGTTCTGGACCTTCTTCATTGCGGCGGGGATAACCGTCGTCGGCTACATGTTCAGGATCCACGAGGGCCGCGAGTTTCTCGAACAGCCCTTCGCCATCAAGGTGGGTATCGTCCTGGTCGTGCTGATGTTCCTGTTCAACATCACTATGACAGCACTCAAGGGCCGCAAAACCACGATCACAAACATCCTGCTGTTCGGCCTCTGGGCGCTGGCGATCTTCTTCCTGTTCTCCTTCTACAACCCTTCCAACCTCGCCCTCGACAAGATGTACTGGTGGTATGTCATCCATCTGTGGGTCGAAGGCGTATGGGAACTGATCCTGGCATCGATTCTGGCCTTCCTGATGATCAAGCTCAACGGCATCGATCGCGAGGTGGTCGAGAAGTGGCTCTACATCATCGTCGGCCTGGCATTGTTTTCCGGCATCCTTGGCACCGGCCACCACTATTACTGGATCGGCGCGCCCGGCTATTGGCAGTGGATCGGCTCACTGTTCTCGACGCTCGAGGTGGCTCCCTTCTTCTCGATGGTGGTTTTCACTTTCCACATGACCTGGAAGGCGGGACGCAATCACCCCAACAAGGCGGCGCTCCTTTGGTCGATTGGCTGCTCCGTCATGGCGTTCTTCGGCGCCGGCGTTTGGGGCTTCCTGCACACGCTGTCCTGGGTGAACTACTACACTCATGGCACGCAGGTGACGGCCGCTCACGGGCATCTCGCTTTCTTCGGCGCCTATGTGATGCTCAACCTGGCGATGATGGCTTACGCCATTCCCGAGATCCGAGGTCGCGCGCCTTACAATCAATGGCTCTCGATCGTCAGCTTCTGGATGATGGTCACGGCCATGTCGGTCATGACCTTCGCTCTGACGTTCGCGGGCATCATCCAGGTGCATCTCCAGCGCGTGCTGGGCGAGAGCTATATGGATGTTCAGGACCAACTCGCGCCCTTTTATTGGGTCCGCCTTGGCTCCGGCGTCTTCGTGGTCATCTCCGCGCTGATATTCACCTGGGCCGTGCTGGTGCCCGGCCGCGAGCGCAGCGAGAAGCCGGCGCGCATCCTGCAGCCCGCCGAGTGACGACAAGTGCATGGCCCCGGACCGTCCGGGACCATGCACCCGACAGCTATGCCCTCCCTTATGGAATTCTGCCATGACCATTGCGTTGCCGAATATTCGCCCCGTTCCGGACAAGGCCTACTACCGCCCGTCGGGCAACGAATGCAGCCTGTTCGAACATGCCTGGACGCGTCGGCTGCCGCTGCTTCTCAAAGGCCCCACCGGCTGCGGCAAGACACGTTTCGTCAGCCACATGGCCGCGAAACTCGGCCTGCCGCTTTCGACAGTGTCCTGCCACGACGACCTGGCGGCAGCCGATCTCACCGGCCGTTATCTGTTGATGGGTGGTGACACGGTTTGGGTCGATGGGCCGCTTACACGTGCGGTGCGCCAAGGTGGCATCTGCTACCTCGACGAAATAGTCGAAGCACGTAAGGACGTCACCGTGGTGTTGCATCCGCTCACCGACGATCGCCGAATCCTACCTCTGGAGCGCACTGGAGAGCAATTGGCCGCGCCGACCACCTTCATGCTCGTCGTTTCCTACAATCCCGGCTACCAGAACCTGCTGAAGAGTCTGAAACCGAGCACCCGCCAGCGGTTTATCGCCATCGAATTCGACTTCCTGCCCAAGGCCGAAGAGATCGCCGTCGTTTCCGCCGAAAGCGGACTCGCCGAAGCGAAGGTCGCGCCCCTGGTCGAACTGGCGCAACGGATTCGTGCCCTCAACGGCCACGATCTGGAGGAGGGCGCATCGACCCGCTTGCTCGTCTATTGCGCAACCCTCGTAGATGCCGGTGTGCCGGTGCGTGAGGCCGTGCTCGCTGCGATAATCGAGCCGCTGACAGATGAGCCGGATGTGAAGACGGCTCTGATCGAACTCGCCGATTCCCTCATCCGCTAAAGCGCGACCATGCTTGATTTTCTTGAGTTTGAAGAGACGGTCGGCCGGATGTGGCACCGCCTCATCGGCCGAGCGCACACATGGCCCCGTCACCCTGACCATGCAGCAAGTCTGGCAGACATGCAGTCGGTTCTCGCGGTCTGTTTCCGCGCCTTCGGTGGCGATGGCGCGGTTCAGATCGCCGCAATGCGCGGCAAGACCTCCGGCCATCGGCTCGGTTGGCGGCAACGCATCGGGCTCGGCGAGGAAAAACTCTCCCAGCCTGCGCGCGATAGCGCGTCGCTGATGCTGCCGGGGTCGATCGACCTGTTTCCCGACAAAGATCTCAACCGCGATATGTACATCTGGCTGGCCGCCTACCTGGCGGTGATGCGGTTGGATCCGGTCGCCGAGCACGACCCGCTGCAACGCGATCTTGCCGCGCTCGCACGCGCCGAAGAAACGGTGGCTCGCGTGCTGGTGAACTTTCCGGGACTGCGGCGACGTTACCGGAGACTTGCCGCCGAAATGCTGGCGGCACGGCGTCGTGGCCCGCTTCCTTCAGTCGAGGCGCTAGTCGAGAGCCGGATTACGGGCCTTCTTCACAAGGGCGCCCTGGAATGCGACGAAATGCAGTCGGCCATCTTTCCGCATCGCGCCCCAGCCGGCTACCTGCCCATGCTCCCCATCCCATTGTGGCCCGACGCCTTGTTGCGACCTGAGACGGCTCCGCGACGCGGCGACGACGATCCTGTGGGCGGCGGTAGCGACGTAGCGGGCGCGGGGATGGAGCGCCAGCTTGCCGTTCGCGAGAACCAGGACGACCGCAAGGAGGAGCGAAGTCCCTTCATCCTCAACCGTTTTGAAAAGATCCTCGCCATGGCGGAGATGGTCAACGTCGACCGTCCTGCCGATGACAGCGATGATCACGATTCCAAGGCCGCGGAAGATCTCGACGACATCACGCTGGGCGAGCGCAAGGGCAGACCAGCCTCGCGCTTCCTCTTTGACCTCGACCTGCCGCCGGAGGCGCTGGACCGCACGCTGCTGACGGCGGAACGAACCTATCCGGAATGGGATTTCCGCTCGGGCACTTATCTTCCGGACCATTGTCGGGTGCTGGCCGGGCCGGCCTCCAGATTTGGTTCCACCGAGGCGCTGAATGCGGAGACGAGGCGTTTGATACGCCGCGTACGGCGCCAATTCGAGGTGCTGAGGCCGCGCCGCGAGATGCTGCGCGCCCAACTCGACGGTGCCGATCTCGATCTCGACGCTGTCGTGCGTGCTCGCGGCGATCTGGCCGCAGGCGGACAGGGCAGCGACCGCATCCACCTGATGAGCCGACCGCAAACGCACGACCTCGCTGTAACCATCCTCGTCGACGTCTCGTTGTCGACGGATGCATGGTTCGACGATCGCCGGGTTCTCGACGTCGAGAAGGAGGCGCTCCTGGTTCTGGCGAACGGGCTGGCCGCCTGCGGCGACAACCACTCGATCCTGACGTTCACGTCACGGCGGCGCGATTGGGTACGCATTGAAGCGGTGAAGGCCTTCGATGAGCCAATGAGCTCGCTGGTGGAGGCTCGAATCGCGGCATTGAAGCCGGGGTACTACACGCGTATCGGAGCAGCAGTGCGGCATGCAAGCGCGGAACTGGCGAGGCAGCCCAATCACAAGAAGCTGCTGCTCGTGCTCACTGATGGAAAGCCCAACGACATCGATCATTATGAAGGCCGGTTCGCACTGGAAGACAGCCGCCGCGCCGTCGTCGAGGCGCGCGGCAGTGGCCTTGGGGTCTTCGGCGTGACCGTTGACAGGGAAGCCCGGTCCTACGTGCCGGCGCTGTTCGGGCAGAACGGCTACGCGGTTGTCGGCAACATTGCAAAGTTGCCGGCGGCGCTTCCCGCCATCTATCGCTGCCTTGCCGGTTAGAGCTGGTGGCCGCGATGCTCGAAAGACCCACCTGCTACAATCGGACCTTCTTGGACCCATTCGGTCCGGCCGACTATGCCGCCTTGCTGTGTGTGCGGTTCGACTGATCAAGATAGGCGTCGAAGGCGGCGGCCACCGCTCGGATGACGAAGCGATGGTCCTGGCTGACGCGCACCATGCCGTCGGCAACGTCGAGCACGCCGTCGGCCTCGAGTTCTGTCAACTTGTCATTGCCGTCGAGAAGCCGCGAGGGCTCGAAGCCGTGCGCCTTGCAGATCGCCGGAATGTCGGCGCTGAAATCGCACATCAGACGCTCGATGATCTCGGCCCGTACCCTGTCCTCTTCGGTCAGACGATAACCCTTGACCGTTGCCAGGCGCCCGCCGGCGATCTGCTGGGCATAGGGGCCCGACGCCACCTCGTTCTGTACATAGCCGTTTTTCATGCGGCCGATAGCCGAAGCGCCGAAACCTATCAACGTATCGCAATTATCCGTGGTGTAGCCTTGGAAGTTGCGTCTCAGCCGGCCCGCTTCCCGCGCCTCGACGAGGTCGTCTCCAGGCAGTGCGAAGTGGTCGAGGCCGATCTGCCTGTAGCCCGCGGCGACCAGCGTCTCGGCAATCGCTTTGGCCTGGTCGTTGCGCGCCGCAGCATCGGGCAGGGCGTTTTCGTCGATCATCCTCTGGTGTTTCTTGAACGTCGGGATGTGCGCGTAGCCGAACACGGCAAGGCGATCCGGGAGCATGGCGATTGCCGCATTGGCAGTGTCGACGCAAGACTGCACCGTCTGGTGCGGAAGGCCATAGATCAGATCGAAATTGATGCCACCAACACCGGCGGCGCGAAGACGGTCGGCGGCCTCGGCAGTCTGCTTCTCGCTCTGGATCCGGTTGATCGCCTTCTGCACCACGGGATCGAAGCTCTGGACGCCGAGGCTGGCCCGGCTGACACCAGCGACGCCCAGCGCGTCGGCCATTTCGGCCGTAAGCCCGCGCGGGTCGATCTCCACGGCGATCCCCGTCAGGTCTGAAAATGCGAAATGCCGACGCATAAGGGCCATCAGCGCATGGAACTCCGTAGGGGAAATTATAGTTGGCGTGCCGCCGCCGAAATGTACTTCGGCCACCGGCAGGCGGTTGGGAACTCGCGCGCCAACCAGGCTGATTTCTTCGCCTACCACGCCGAGGTAGTCGAGGATCGGGCGGTCCTTCCGGGTTATCGTCGTATGGCAACCGCAGTACCAGCACATCGACCGGCAGAACGGGATGTGCAGGTATAGCGATACGGGATCGCTGGCTGGCAGGTTCCCCAGCCAGTTTCCATATGCGTCGCCGCCTACCGCCGACGAGAACCGCGGCGCCGTCGGGTAGCTTGTATAGCGCGGCAGGCGCGCCTCGCCATATTTATCCAGAATTGAAGGTTGCACGGAGCTCTCCTGCCAATTGATGCTTGGCCACTCCTAGCCGCAATGAGGTCGCGTCTCTTTGCTCTATGCCAATCCGCACGAATTTTGCGCAAACCCGAACTGACCGAAAAAGGCGGGCTTCGCGCCCGGCAAAAATCCGATCGTCCGACAATCACAGCATCATGTCGCCATCTGGATAACGCAGATGGTCGACCGCGTCAGGAAGCGCTTCTCGCGTCCATTGTCGAGCGAGAACATGCCGCCGCGGCCAGGCACAACGTCGATGATGAGATCGGTATGCTTCCAGGCCTCGAATTGCGAAGCGCCTATATAGAAGGGCATGTCGCCGATATGGCCGAGCAGCACATCCTGGTCGCCGACGATGAACCCGCCACGCGGATAGCACATGGGCGAAGAGCCGTCACAGCAGCCGCCGGATTGATGAAACAGCACCGGACCGTGCTCGGCAACAATCTCGGCGATCAGTTCAAGGGCTGCCGGTGTCGCTGTGACCTTCGCTCGCATGGTGATTCCGATTTCCAGCCTTTGGCGCGGCCCCTCACGGAGCCGCGCCAGTGAGTCAAAGCGGCGATCAGAAGAAGCCGAGCTTCTTCGGGCTGTAGCTAACCAGCATGTTCTTGGTCTGCTGGTAGTGATCGAGCATCATCTTGTGCGTCTCGCGGCCGATGCCGGACTGCTTGTAGCCGCCAAAGGCCGCATGCGCGGGATAGGCGTGGTAGCAGTTGGTCCAGACGCGGCCGGCCTGGATCGCGCGGCCGAAGCGGTACGCGCGGTTGCTGTCACGGGTCCAGACACCGGCGCCGAGGCCGTAGAGCGTGTCGTTGGCGATTGCCAGCGCTTCGTCGTCGTCCTTGAAGGTCGTTACCGAAACCACCGGCCCGAAAATCTCTTCCTGGAAGATGCGCATCTTGTTGTGACCCTTGAACACCGTCGGCTTGACGTAGTAGCCGCCGGCCAGATCACCAGGCAGAACATTGCGCTCGCCGCCGGTCAGCAGCTCGGCGCCTTCCTGGCGGCCGATGTCGATGTAGGACAGGATCTTTTCCAACTGCTCGGACGAGGCCTGGGCACCGATCATCGTTGCGGGATCGAGCGGATCGCCCTGCACGATCGCCTCGACGCGCTTGAGGGCACGCTCCATGAAGGTATCGTAGATCGATTTATGGATGAGAGCGCGGCTTGGGCAGGTACAGACTTCGCCCTGGTTCAGCGCGAACATGACGAAGCCTTCGATCGCCTTGTCGAAGAAGTCGTCATCTTCGGCGACAACGTCCTTGAAGAAGATGTTGGGCGACTTCCCACCCAGTTCCAGCGTGACAGGGATCAGGTTCTGGCTGGCATATTGCATGATCAGCCGGCCCGTCGTGGTCTCGCCGGTAAAGGCGATCTTGGCGATGCGCGGCGAGGACGCGAGCGGCTTGCCAGCCTCGAGGCCGAAGCCGTTGACGATGTTGAGCACGCCCGGCGGCAGGAGATCGCCGATAAGATCGGCCCACAGCAAGATGGCTGCCGGCGTCTGCTCGGCAGGCTTCAGTACCACGCAGTTTCCGGCGGCAAGTGCAGGAGCAAGCTTCCAGCATGCCATCAGCAGCGGGAAGTTCCAGGGGATGATCTGGCCGACCACGCCGAGCGGCTCATGGAAATGATAGGCGACGGTGTCGTCGTCGATCTGTGAAAGGCTGCCTTCCTGTCCGCGCACGGCGCCGGCGAAATAGCGGAAATGGTCAATGGCGAGCGGCAGATCGGCGGCAGTCGTTTCGCGGATCGGCTTGCCGTTGTCCCATGTTTCGGCGCATGCGAGGAGATCGAGGTTTTCCTCCATACGGTCGGCGATGCGGTTGAGGATAAGCGAGCGCTCTGCCACGCTGGTGCGCCCCCAGGCGTCCTTGGCGGCATGGGCCGCATCCAGGGCCGCCTCGATATCGTGGGCATCCGAACGCGCCACCTCGCACAGCAGCTGACCGTTCACCGGCGAGAAGTTCTCGAAGTAGCGACCGGCGTGCGGCTCGGCCCATTTGCCGCCGATGAAATTGCCGTAGCGCTTGTCGAAGGGCGCCTTTACCGGGCGTGAAAATTCAACCTTGTTCATGTGTCTTCCTCCCAAAGCAGACGTCGCGGGTTGCGACGCTTCGGAAAGAGACTTGCGACCTCCCGTCGCTATTGTCACTGCGCCGAGGACAGTGGGCGGACGGGATGTGTCGCAGAATTGCGACACTCATGCGGGGATTCGAATGGTCAGTGAGACCTGTGGACGTCCAGGCGGTTGAGCTTGCGGTGAAGCGTCGCGCGGCTGATGCCGAGCGCCTGGGCCGCGGCCGAGACATTTCCGTCTGCCCGCGCCAGCGCCCGCTGCAGGACGCCACGCTCCGCCTCGGCGAGGATTTCGGGGCCGTTCTCGGCCCAGCCGAGCAGATCGGCCGCGGGCATCGGCTTGTCGAAACACCGTTGCGTAATTCCAAGCGCCAGGCGAGCCGAACGTGTCGCGCCGACCACGAGGCCGTGCGCGTCAACGGCGATCAGCGCGCCGGAACCCTTGTCGGGCACCGGCGCCAGCAGAATTCGCGCCTTGGGGAATGCCATCTTGAAGGTCTCCGCCTCGATCCGACGCGCCGCGTCGACCACGGCCATCGAAATAAGATTGGCGAAGGCTTCGGTGAGGTCGGCCCGGCAGGAGGACACGTCAAGCGCGGCCGCGAGCTCGCCTTGGTGATCGTGGATCGGAGCGGTGGTGCAACTCAGCCCGGTGTTGCGCGTATGAAAATGCTGGTCGCGGTGGATCGTCAGCGCGCGCTGTTCAACCAGGCAGGTACCGATACCATTGGTGCCCTGGCTTTCCTCGTTCCAGACGGAGCCAGTCCACAGACCCCAGGAATGAAACGTCTCGTCATCCACGGGCGCGCCGCGCCGTTCGACCGGCACGCCGTCGCGATCGGCGAGCAGGACGCAGCATCCAACGCCGCCCACCGCAAGATAGAGCCGGTCCAGGCTTGATTGAGCAGCCCGGACGAGCGGCTCGATGCGTTGCCGTGCCTCTCCCAATTCCGCCTCTGTCAAATAGCGTGGGGGGCTGCAATCGGTCGGATTGAGCCGATGTAAGCTGGAAGACCGTCGCCAGGAGGCAACCAGCGCGGACTTCGCAGCCGTGTCCGACGCGATCGCCGCCTGAATGCGGTCGGCATGATGACCGGATAGATCCTCGCCCATGCTTATCCTCCCGACCCTCAACTTTTTCCTTTCGGTCTCTGGCCCCGGTCTCCCTCAAGACAGGGGCAACGCTGTGATCGCGCCTGGTTTTCCGCTTTCGATCCTCACATTGTCAATTCGTCGGAAGAACTAGAAAGGCAAACGTGGTCGCGATGTTTGGCCGAACCGATGGTTGTCCTCGGAGGGAATGTCCAACATCTCTGTCGAACCGAACCGCTCGGTTGACGTCCTGACAGCCTACTCAAACCAGATTGGCATTCATTGATGGAGAGCAAAGTTTCGCGCGATGCGCCAGAAGGTGACATGAGGTGGGTTTTCTCGGTTCCGCGGACCAAGACGCACCGGCGAAGGACCAAAAGCTTGCGAGTATTCATCTGGGCAGGACAGCGTGATCTCGCTATCCAACAGCAATCGCCTAGTCCTATCGAGCGATGCCGAATACGCTTTGCTCATGATGATCTTGCCCATATCGGCCAGGCGCTCGATGACGTGGTCAGGTCATCACCTCAGTCGACAATGAACGGCCTTTCCGGCTCTTGTGCGCGATCGGGCTCGCCGATAGACCGGCTGGGCTGGCGGCCGAGCGCAGGCTTGTCGGCTTGTGCTCCCGCCGCACTCGGATGCATAGGCGTCACAACCTCAAGGGAAGCGCCAGGCCGCGACAAGCCTGCCACCGATCCAAGCTTCTATCGCGGCTTGTCGGGCGGCATCCGGTCCGCGATGTGGGCGCTGCGCATCGCCCAGCCGCAGTGGCTGTCGGCTGACACGGGACCTTCCATCCTGACACGAATGCGCAAACCGGCGAGTTACGGTCTGATGGTGTTACGTCACCGTTTCGATAGCCCCTCAAAGCAAATGGAGAGTTCGCCACGTCTAGGATCAACCGCCGCGCCTTGCTCATCCACTCCGGCAGCGCAGTCGTCGCCTCGACGGTTGCGGGAACTGCAGTCGGCACAGAGCCGCCGGGCCAAGATCCAGGACCGTCCAATAAATTGCGAATGCTGATTGACGTGCACAAGACAGCATACTCGTCCTTCGGCGAAGACTTGCGCGAAATAGGCGGTGGCAGAAGCGACTCCGCCAAAGCCAGTCGGGAGGAGGAGAGGGCGCTGCTCGCCATCTGCAGCTATGCTGCGGTTGGGAAAAGGGATCGCCTGGCCAAGGCCCGATATCTTTTAAAGAACGAGGGGCGCGGCGAGCTCGACCTCGCGCGCATATGCAGACTGTTCTCCGATCGACGATGTGGAAGGGATAATACGACCGGCGCGCGGAAGGGCAGCTGCTGAATGTCTGGTGTGGGCCTGCGTCGCGACGTTCAGATTGCGATCGGCCGTGCCTGAAAGCTGCCCTCCGCTGCGGTCCGTGGCGCAATACAACGGGTCGAAGTGCATTTGGGTTCGGGTGCGTCCGGCCCCAATGCTTTCACAATGAAATCAACCATTTGTTACTTGGACTATCATTCTGCCAAAGGCAGTTCGCAGGTCAGAGGGAGACCGATAGACCCCCGTCGACCACCAAAACATGTCCGTTGACGTAGGCGGCAGCGTTGGACGCGAGAAACACCACCGCTCCGCTGAGTTCCTCAGGTTGAGCCCAGCGGCCAGTAGGGGTTCGTGCCTCGACCCATTTGGTAAAGGCCTCGTCGTTGATGAGCTCGGTGTTGAGCTCGGTGGCGAAATAGCCGGGAGCGATCGCGTTGATGGTGATGCCGTGACGGCCCATCTCGGCGGCAGTCGAGCGTGTCAGTCCATGCAACCCCGCCTTTGCCGCCACATAGGCGTGAATGGTGGGGCGGCCAAGGATCGCTGCAACCGATCCAGTGTTTATGATGCGCCCGAATTTGTTCGGCAGCATCAGGCGCACCGCCTCGCGCATCATTCGGAAGCAGGCCGAAAGATTGACCGCGATCACGCGGTCGAAGTCCTCGTCCTTCCATTCAACCAACGGGCTGCGATGCTGGATGCCGGCGTTGTTGATCAGGATATCGAGGCGGCCGTGGCGTTCGACGATCCCTTCAAGGGCCGCCCTTGAGGTCACCGCGTCCGCGACATCGAACGGCAGGGCTTCGGCTCCGATTTTTTCAGCCGCCGCGGAGAGGGTGTCCATGTCGCGCGCATTGACAATTACCGTTGCGCCGTTTTCCGCAAGCGCCTTGGCCATGGCAAAGCCGAGGCCACGCGAAGCACCCGTCACCAATGCGACCCGGCCCTTGAGCGAGAACATTTCCGACATTGAAACCCCTGGAGCAAGATAAGATGACAATGCAGCAGTCTAACCGCACCTCGCTCCAATGAAAGGGCGGGAGTTTCCTCCCGCCCGAACGCACTATTTGGCGACGCAGGTATCGGCCGTCTGCGGCGTGCAGACGTCGAGGCCTGTGTAGGTCGGGTCAGCCGGGGGCGCCTTGCCGTCCTTCATGTCCTTCAGTGCCATCATAGTCTTGTAGCCCATTTCGAACGGCCGTTGGCCGACCTGGCCAAGCGAAAGCCCTTCCTTCATCTGGTCGATCTGCACGGGAAGCGTGTCGGCGACGACAAGGGCCAGCGCTTTCGAGGCAATCTTGTCCTTGTACGGTGCGACTGCGGCGCGGTTGGCATCAGGAATGAACTGCGGGAAGCCACCCGTTGGGATGAATGCGTCGAGGTTCGGATTTTTCGCCATGATGTCCTCAAACTGCTGCACCGAAAGCGGGAAATCATCGTTGGTGTAGAGCGGACAGCCTTCGATTTCGGTCCAGCCATTCTGGCCCGTCAGCCGGTCCCCGGGCGAGGCCGCCGATTTGGTGCCCGAAAGCGTATCGCGAATGCCCTGCATGCGTTCATTATGGTTGGCCGCCGCCGCGCCGCCCGACTGGATGCAGATCGTGCCGCCTTTAGGCTTGACCTGCATGGCAAGCTTGGCAAGGTTCACGCCGATCTCATAATTGTGGGTGCCGATATAAGCGACGCGAAGATCCTTGTTTTCGGGCAGCAGGTCGGAGTCCCAGGTGAGGACCGGGATGCCGGCTTCCTTTGCGGCCTGCAGCGCAACCGCCATCGCCGCGGCGTTCGATGGCGACACGGCAATGCCGTCCACCTTCTTGGCCACGAGATCCTGCACGATCTGCACCTGCTCGTCGCCGCCGCCATGCTCGCCGGGGCCAATATACATGCATTCCAAGGCGCCCTTCGATTCGGCTTCGGCCTTCTTGCAGCCGTCGCGTGCTTGGTCGAAGAAAGGATTGTTCATGTTCTTCGGTACCAGGGCGAAGGTATATTTCGCCTGGGCACCGGACACGGCGAGCACCATTGCGCCAAGCGCCACGGTCGCCATCAGCAGACTTTTTTTCATTTGACGTTCTCCTCCTAGCTGAAATGCCCCGTAGGCCTCCCGCCGGCGGGGGTTTTCTAGCGGCTTTTTTTGGGCATCAAGGCTGCCAGCCAAGCGGCGAGAATCGATTTGCCGCCGGTTTGCATGCCCAAAAGAACCGCGAGAACGATGAAGCCGCCGACGAAGGCGCCTTGCCAATTTGAATCGATGCCGGCCATCAGCAGCGCATTCCTGATCACTTCGAGGAACGCTGAACCGATGATCGCGCCGAAGGCCGTGCCGGCTCCGCCCATAAGGCTGGCTCCGCCGATGACCGTCGCGGCAATCACGCGCAACTCGTACCCCTGGCCCATGGCATTGATGGCCGAGCCGTTGTAGCCGAGGAGCAGGAGTGAGGCGACCGAAGCGGTGAAGGCCGAGAAGACATAGGCCTCGAATTTGATCCAGTCGACCGGCACGCCGGTGAGCCGCGCCGCCTCCTCATTGCCGCCGATGGCGAAGAGATGTCGGGCCCAGGCGGTGAAATTGAAGACGAAACCGACGATCAGGGCCAGAATCACCATGGTCCAGAACTGCGATGACAGTTCTGGTATCCAGTGCGGTGCCCAATCCTGCGGTCCATGCAGCGGCCATCTCGCCTGGCCGATCGCCTTTACGATCGGAGCATCGGGCCCGAATTGGTAGAGCATCTGGTTGGCGGAGAATACGACCGCCAGCGAACGCGCCGCGGATAGCATGCCGAGGGTGACGACAAAGGACGGCATTCCGACATAGGCGACGAAGAATCCGTTGACCGCGCCGCACGCCATACCGGAGAAAAGGCCGACGGCGAATGCAATGTACCAGGGATAGTGCCAGGTCAGGAAAAGGCCAGCGACGATGACCACCAGGCCCATGATCGAGCCAACCGACAGATCGATGCCGCCGGTGATGATCACCACCGTCATGCCGAGCGCCATGATGCCGAAAGGTGCGAAGTTGCGCGTGACGTTGGCGGCGTTTTCGGAGGTGCCGAAGCTCGGCTCCATGATCGTCATCAAGGTGACGAGGGCAATGAGCGCGATCGTCACCCAGAACGGCTGACTTGAAAATACATGTTGAAGCGCCGTCTTTTCCTTGGTCGGGACAAAGTCCGACATGGCCGGTCGGCCGATTTCCGGGGCCGACCTCCTAACACTAACCGACTCCCGAGCACTATTCGCCACGAATGGCCCCCGTTATCAGTCCGGTGATCTCCTCGGGCGACGTATTGCCGGCATCCTTGTCGGCAACCTTCGAACCTCGCCTGAGCACAATGATACGATCTGCAACGGCGAAAACATCAGGCATGCGGTGGCTGATCAACATGACGCCGACACCTTGCGCTTTGAGGCGCCGGATCAATTCGAGCACCTCTGCCACCTGGCGCACCGAGATGGCGGCGGTCGGTTCGTCCATCAACACCAGCTTGGCGTTTGAAAGCCGGGTCCGCGCGATGGCTACCGCCTGGCGCTGCCCACCCGACATCTTCCTGACGAGGTCGCGCGGCCGGGTTTCCGATTTGAGTTCCCTGAACAGCGCTGCCGACCGGTCGATCATCGCCTGTTTGTCGAGCACCCTGATCGGCCAGAAGCCCTTCTTCAGTTCGCGGCCAAGAAAGACATTTTGCGCGGCCGTCAGATTATCCGCGAGCGCCAGGTCCTGATAGACGACTTCAATTCCCTTGGCACGGGCCTGAACGGGTTTATGGAAGTGACAAATCTCGCCGTCCACGACAATTTCGCCGTCGTTCGGCGGAAAATTCCCGGCCACTGTCTTGACTATCGTTGACTTGCCGGCGCCGTTGTCCCCCATCAGACCCACGACTTCACCCCGCTCCACCTGGAAGCTGACGTCCGTCAGGGCCTGGATGGCTCCAAAATTCTTGGAAACGTGACGAACCTCAAGCACCGGCATCGCGGTCCTCCCCGGACAATTGCCAATTTTGTCCGGTGTTAATGCAAGGCAGCTAATCAGCGAAACGCATTCAACACAATGATTATTAGATCGGCGTTATCGGATGGCAATCTCCCTCTGCTGCACGAAGGGCCGCGATGTTGCACTTCCCCAGATGTCTTTGGAGCATATCGAGGGCTGCGGCCTTGGAGCGGCGAGGGGACTTGCCTACATCGCACATGTCGTCGATATGAAGGTCGATGAGTTCGCCGAAGATTTTCAGGCGCGCTATACGGGACGCTGCGAAAAGGGTCGTATTCTGGCGTAAATTCGTGTGCACTCGGCAGGTTATAACGATTTGATGTTTAAGAAAAAATGGCGATAAATCAAGAGCATAGAGTGGCCGTGGCACCCATGATGGATTGGACTGACCGGCATTGCCGGTTCTTCCATCGCCAGTTGACGAGCCATGCGCTGCTCTACACCGAGATGGTGGTGGCCGACGCCGTCATCCATGGTGCGCGTGAGCGACTTCTCGGCTTCGATGAGACGGAACACCCGGTTGCCCTGCAGCTCGGCGGTTCGGATCCACGCAAGCTTGTCGAAGCGGCGCGCATCGGCGAGGCCTTTGGCTATGACGAGATCAATCTCAATGTCGGCTGTCCGTCGGACCGTGTTCAGTCGGGTACGTTCGGCGCCTGCCTGATGAAGGCGCCCGACCTCGTCGCCGCCTGTGTCGCGGCTATGAAAGCGGCGGTGACAATTCCCGTCACCGTCAAATGCCGCATCGGCGTCGACGAGCAGGATCCGGAGCCGGCCCTCGATGCGCTGGCGGATGGTGTTTTCGATGCCGGCGCCGACGCGCTGTGGGTGCATGCGCGCAAGGCGTGGCTGGAAGGGCTGAGTCCCAAGGAAAACCGTGACATCCCGCCGCTCGACTATGGCCGCGTCTATCGGCTGAAGGCCAGAAAACGCAACGAATTCATCGGCATCAATGGCGGCATTCAATCGATCGAAGAGGCGCGGGAGCATCTCGATCATGTCGACGGCGCCATGCTTGGCCGCGCCGCCTACCACACGCCCGGCATTCTGGCCGACGTCGATGCCGCCTTCTACGGCGCCAAGCCCGGGGCGTTCGATTTCGCGGCGCTGATCGATATCATGGCGGACTATGCGGCACGTCATATCGAGCAGGGCGGGCGGCTTGGCCACGTCACCCGCCATATGGTCGGGCTGTTCCACGGACTGCCCGGTGCGCGCCGCTACCGCCAGATCCTGTCCACCGACGCGACCCGGCCCGGCGCCGGACAAGATGTGCTGAAGACGGCTTTCGCGGCGGTCGAACTCAGTGGAGTGGCGGCCGAAGCGGCCTGAGTCTGGGAGCCGGAGCTCAATCCCTGAGGATCATGCGGTCGCCGCGCACATCGAAGCCCGACAGCGAGCCGATGAAATTCATGCCAAGCAGGCTTTGGCTGAGCATACCGGGTGCGGCGATCATCACCGGCATGTCCCTGCGCATGATGCCGCCGATCGCAATCTGATCGGTTTTCACGGCCGCCGCGCGTGCCACGCCGTTGGCGGTCGAAACCGAAATGGTGTAGTGGAGCGCCGCTGGATTGAATCCGGCGGCCTGCGCGTCTTCGGACGTCAGGACGGTGCTGGTCGCGCCGGTATCGACAATGGCTCGAACCGGGTTGCCATTGATCAGGATACGCGCTTCGAAATGGCCGTTGTCCGCCTTGTCGAGCGTCACCGTGGCGTGACCGTCTTCGACGCCGAGCGCCAGCGGGCTGCCGGGAACCAGGCCTGCCGTCACGCGGCTGGCGACATCCTGCAGTTCATAGCGGTATTGATAGCCGGCGATCAGCGCGAGCACGATGGCCGCCCAGGCGCTGAGGTTGCGGGCCATGGCGCCCAATGGCCGGCCCGAGCGAAGCAGGCCGGCGCCGATCAGGGCGCCAAAGGCGCCGAGCCAGATCAGCCGGCTGAAATCGTAATTCTCGACACCGAGCGTGCTGCCGGCGGAATCGTTGAGCATGAGCAGGACTGCTCCCACCCCGATCGCAGCCATCAGGATCCAGAACAGCCGGCTCATTAGCACCTCACGAAAGCGCGTCGCGCTCGCGCGCCATCCGGTTGCGGCGCGTTTCCCGGCGCGGCCGGCGCTCGATCGTTTCCAGCCGGGCCGGCAATTCGGCCATGACGCTGCGGCGCGTTTCCGGCGTCATCCCGATCCAGGCGCCGATTTCCTCACGCGTGCGACCGCACCCGAAACAAAAGCCGGTTTTCATGTCGATCGAACAGACCAGGATGCACGGGGATTCGATGGCCGTCATGACTTTCTCTTGAGGTTCCGTCCGGAATCCTCGCTCCATCTCCACATGGTGCAACCGCGGAGCCAATGCAAGCCCTCGCGATTGCGCCCTTCGCGGCCAGCTTTGCGGCAATTTCAGGACCATGATCCAGGAGGTTGTGCCGACGACGCAAGGCGGCTATGCCGCTCACCTACTCCAGGGAATGATCGCCAACGAGATGACCAGCGCGCTGCCTTTCGACGATTTCCGCAACCTGCTGGCCAATCTGCCGGCGGCCGACACGACAGCCGAGGCCCGCGTGCGCACGCTGTTCGCCAAGGCCGACAAATCAGGCAATTCGCTCGGCCGCATCGAGGACATCGCCGCGTGGCTGGCGGCCTGGAGCGGGCGAACTCCGCCAGCCGTGACAAGACCGCTGATGGCGGTCTTTGCCGGCAACCATGGCGCCACACGCCACGGCATTTCGCCGCGCCCGGTGGCGGCGACCGCCAACGCGGTCGAACTTTGCGCGGCCGGAGGTGCTGCGATCAATCAGATCTGCATTGCCAACGATCTCGGGCTGAAGGTCTTCGATCTTGCCCTGCACATTCCGACCGCCGACATCACCTGTCATGCCGCGCTCGACGAGCGCGGCTGCGCCGCCACCATGGCCTTCGGCATGGAAGCGATCGCCGGCGGTACCGATCTGCTTTGCCTAGGCGATCTCGGCGTCGGCAACTCCACGGTCGCTGCTGCTCTGTTTGCGGCGCTGTTCGGGGGCAAGGGCGTCAACTGGGTCGGCCCGGGGTCGGGCGCCGATGCGACGATGCAGGCACGCAAGGCAGACGTGGTCGATGCGGCGCTGGCCTTTCACGCCGGCCACCTCGGCGACCCGCTCGAGGTGCTGCGCCGGGTCGGCGGTCGTGAGTTCGCGGCGATTGCCGGCGCCATCCTTGCCGCGCGCATGCAGAAGATCCCGGTGCTGCTCGACGGGCTCGCGGCGACGGCCGCCGCGGCGGTGCTGCAAGCCGCCAATTCCGCCGCGCTCGACCATTGCCTGCTGGCCAGTCTGTCGCCAGAGCCCGCACACGCCCGGGCTGCTCAACGCCTCGGCCTGCGCCCGTTGCTTGATTTTGGCATCAGCCATGGCGAAGGGGCAGGGGCCGCCCTTGCCGCGGGTCTGGTCAAGGCCGCCGCGCTGACCAGCTCGGGCATGGCGGCTGCGGTGCGCAGCTAAGAAACCGGCACATTGCATCTCGACAGCTTTCGACTTATCGCCGCCGAGCTGCTGCTACCGTCGCGGTCGGCAGCGCCGGCAATTCCTCCATTACCCGGCTCAGCGGGAATATGGCGATCGCCTCTGTCCCTTCGCGCAGCTTGGAATGAAGTTCGAACTCGCCGCCATGCATGGCGAGCAGCCCTTGCACGATCGGCAGGCCAAGGCCGGTTCCTTGCTCGGCGCTCTTGATGGCGATCGAGCCTTGGCCGAAGGCGGAAAGCACAATCGGAATCTCGTCTTCCGGTATGCCGGGCCCATTGTCCTTGATCGAAATGTACTGCCCGCCGCCCGCCGTCCAGCCGACGCGGACACGAATTTCGCCACCGGTGGCGGTGAACTTGATGGCATTCGACAGTAGGTTGAGCGTGATCTGCCGCACCGCCCGCTCATCGGCGAACAAGCGTGGCAATTCATGCTCGAAATCCTGGATGACGCGTATATCCTTATTGCGCGCCCTCAGCTCCATCATGTGGCAGCAATCCTCGACGATACCGAGCAGCATCAAGGGCTCTTCATTGAGCTGGTAGCGGCCAGCCTCGATGCGCGACAGGTCGAGGATCTCATTGATCAGGTCGAGCAGATGCTGGCCGGATTCGTGCACGTCGTGGGCGTAGTCACGATAGGTGGGGTTGCTCATCGGTCCCAGCACCTCGTTCGACATCACCTCGGAAAAACCGAGAATGGCATTGAGCGGTGTGCGCAGTTCGTGGCTCATCGAAGCAAGGAACCGCGATTTCGCCAGATTGGCGTCTTCCGCCCGGCGTCGCGCCTCGTCCGACATCGATTTCGCTGTCTCCAGTTCGGCGACCAACGCATCCTTTTCGGAGCGGAACGACAGCATCATGAGGGACGAGCGGTTGAGGTGACGGGCGACATAGGCGAAGAAGGGCAGCGACACGACCAGCAGCCCGGCCATGATCACCTCAATCGGCATCCACAGCTTGACGCCGCCATAGGCGTAGAGCGCCACCGGAACGGCAAACGTCGCCAACAGCGCTCCGCGCAGGGACGAGGTCATCACCGCGGTCGCCGCCATGGCGAACAGCAGCACCACGGCCTTGACGATGTGGAGCGGGTCGACCTCGCAGACGTTGCAGCCAAGCCAGACGAACCATGCCCAGCCTAGACCGCACAAGAAATGGCCAATCAGGAATTCTCGTCGTGTTTGCAAAGGGTTGAGCTCGGAAGCTTCAGTACGCTCGATGCGCCGCGCCATGAAGGCGACGATGGTGTAGCAGGTCAGCGTGAACAGCGCCCAGAGGCCGATCTCGTTGCCGACGCCGGCCAGCCGGCCACCCGCCGCGATCACCAGAACGAGAAGCGGGACGGCGATTGCGCCGCTGGTCATCGCCCGGGCGTGGAGTTTCAGAAGTTCGCGATCGAAATCGGGATTGCCGGCCTGCTGCGAAAGACGGTCACGCGTCTTGCGTACCGCGCGTGCCACATCGCTGTTGCGATGAGGTTTCCTGCGGTCCACAATGAACTTGTCCGCTGTGTTCGAGCGTTGCAAGGGCATCAAAACTTCAATTATGCGAGCAGCGGTTTCCAAGTGTTAAGCTACGTTCGAATGATTAACCAACCGTTTGCCATATGAGCCGTCCGTGGTCGCCAAGGCGGCGCCGACCATACTTTGCGCGACCCCGAAGCCTGTGGCGCCGGCTGTTGGATTACGGGCTTACCGCCATCATTCTCGGGCTGCTGATCCTGCTGGCGGCCCGCCTCGACCGCGTGGAAACCCGCAAGACGGAAGGTGCGGCTATCATCAATGACGGCGATTCGATCACGCTTGGTGCCGAGCGCATCCGCATGCGCGGCATCGACGCTCCGGAATATACGCAGACCTGCCGCAGGAACGGCGCCGACTATCCCTGCGGCACGCTTGCGCGCCAGTCGCTGGTGCGCCTGATCGCCGGCAAGCCAGTCTCCTGTACCGGCTGGCAGCGTGACCGCTATGGCCGGCTGCTCGGCAACTGCACCGCCGGCGGCAAGGACCTCAACCGGGCGCAGGTGGAAGCGGGCTGGGCGGTTGCCTATGGCGACTTCGAGAGCGAGGAAGCCATCGCGCGCGCAGGAAAGGCAGGCATCTGGGCGGGAACGTTCGACCAGCCGCAGGACTGGCGCGACAGCCATCACGGCGAAGTCGTCGAGAGGAAACATGGTACGCTGGCGTCAATCGGCGACGCCGCGCGCGAGATTTTTCGCTTCTGGTGATCCGCATCCTGTAACTGGACCGCGAACGAAATGGGAGGATGGAGATGAAGCTCTTCGACGGTGGCCGGGCGCCCAATCCACGACGGGTCCGCGTTTTCCTGACCGAGAAAGGCATTATGGTTCCGCAGGTAGCCGTCGACATGGGTGCTCTCGAGCACAGACAACAGGCGATCAGCTCTCGCAACCCTTTGCAACGCCTGCCGGTGCTGGAGCTCGACGACGGCACCATCATCACCGAATCCGTCGCCATCTGCCGCTATTTCGAGGAACTGCATCCCGAGCCAGCCCTATTCGGTCGTGGCGCACTCGGCAAGGCGCAGGTCGAGATGTGGCAGCGACGGATGGAGTTCAATCTGCTCAGCTGCGTCGCGCAGGCGTTTCGCCACATCCATCCGGCCATGAAGGAATGGGAAATCCCGCAGATCCCCGAATGGGGCGAGGCCAACAAGCCGAAGGCCGTGCAGTTCCTTAAATTGTTGGACGTTGAGTTGGGCAATCGAGAATTCATCGCCGGTGACAGCTATTCGATCGCCGACATCACCGGGCTTATCGCCGTCGATTTCATGAAGCCGGCACGCATCAGGGTACCGGATGAATGCACCAATGTGCTGCGCTGGCACCAGGCCGTCTCCAGCCGTCCGAGCGCATCGGCCTGAAAATGACTGTCGAACTCGACTGCCTCACCGCCCAGATTCGCGCTTGCCGCATCTGCGTGGAAAACCCAGTCGGCAAGCCGTTGCCGCACGAACCTCGGCCGGTGCTGCGACCCTCGTCCAGCGCCCGTATCCTGATCGCCAGCCAGGCGCCGGGGACCAAGGTGCATCTGTCGGGCATGCCGTTCACCGATGCCTCCGGCGACCGCTTGCGCAGTTGGCTGGGCGTGACAAGCGACGAATTCTACGACATCGAAAAGTTCGCCATCGTGCCGATGGGTTTCTGCTTTCCCGGCCAGGATGCCAAGGGCGGAGACCTGCCGCCGAGGCGTGAATGCGCGCCGGCCTGGCGCGCGCCCTTGATGGCTCTGATGCCACGGATCGACTTGGTGCTGACGATCGGCATCTATGCACAGTCTTGGCACATGGG
This sequence comes from Mesorhizobium sp. M1396, assembly GCF_040317725.1. Lineage (NCBI taxonomy): Bacteria > Pseudomonadati > Pseudomonadota > Alphaproteobacteria > Hyphomicrobiales > Phyllobacteriaceae > Mesorhizobium > Mesorhizobium sp. M1396. The sequence goes on from NZ_JAMYLA010000003.1 coordinate 55,962, forward strand.
TGCCGAGCGCCGGCCCTCGTTGACGCAAACGGTGATGGACTGGCGGGCCCTCTGGGAGAATTCCATCGGCCCGAAAGTGCTGCCGCTGCCGCATCCGTCATGGCGCAACACCGGCTGGCTAAAGAAGAATCCCTGGTTTGAAATGGATTTGCTGCCTTTCCTGCGGTCGGAAATCCACTATCGCCTTGGTTGACCTTTCGGCAAGAAATCACTCGTTTTTCGCCCTATTGGCAGAATTTCTTTCTTGTGAAAGGTCGAAATAGGGGGGAATATAGCCAATCTATTCCCAAGCGCGTCGCGCCCGAGGGCACGCGACGCGCTTTGAATTTTTGTTTTACGCATGTCGTTATCCCAAAACCGCTACGCACTTTTGGGCGACATGCACCAGGGAGCACTCGATGGATCGCCTCGATAGAAAAATTCTCCGCCTGTTGCAGGAGGACGCGACACTCGCGGTCGCCGATGTCGCCAAGAAAGTCGGGCTGTCGACGACGCCTTGCTGGCGGCGCATCCAGAAGCTCGAGGAAGAGGGCGTCATCAAGCGGCGTGTCGCCATTCTCGACCATGAAAAGGTCAATGTGCGCGTCACCGTCTTCGTGTCGATCCGCACCAATTCGCATAGTCATGAGTGGCTGAGGCGCTTCTCGGAAGTCATCCAGGAGTTTCCCGAGGTGGTCGAGTTCTACCGCATGAGCGGCGACGTCGACTATCTCCTGCGCGTCGTGGTGCCGGACATCGCCGCCTATGATGCGTTCTACAAGCGGCTGATCGCCAAGATCGAAATCCGTGACGTGTCGTCGTCCTTCGCCATGGAGCAGATCAAGTACACCACCGAAATCCCGCTTGACTACATGGTGCTGGACAAGGAGTCGGGCGCCAACGCCGCCTGAGCTGACCCTTGCGCAAGGTTCTCCCGCTTAATCTTTCTTTTTGTTGAGGAAACTCCAGGGCGAATTTACTGGCAGCGTGACGGTGTCCGACACGCTGTCGGCAGCGACGACCTCTGCCTTGCGGACGCTGTAGCCCGACTGGACGACGCTGACGCCGTCGAGAATGAACAGCTGGCTCTTCTCCATCTCCGGCTTCAGCGCACCGGTGACCGCGACCGGCTGATAAGCTTCCGACATCTTGTAGGGGCGAGCAGGCGTGACCAATACGATCTGGTTGGGCGGCGGCGTCGGCATGTGGCTGCAGGCACCCGTCCACGGCACCAGCAGGAACTGATAGACAAGGTCGCCGTCGCGATCGACGGGCAATGCATAGCCGGCCAACTGAATGCTTTTGTCCTGCAGATCGAGGGACAGCGTCTCGCCGTGGTCCGGCAATTTTGCCGCGATCATCGGCAGCCCGACATTTTCGGCGGCTGCTTGCGCAGCCGGGCGCAGATCCTTCCAGAATATATGCGCGGTCTCGGCCGAGGCCTGGCCGATGGAAACGCCAAATGCGGCAGCCAGGATCACACCTGATTTCAAGCGATTGTTCATGGGCTCCATTCTTCGCCAACCTGCTGCCCGGATCGAGTCAAACCGTCGTGATTCGAGAGCATTTTTGCAGATGCCGGATCGCACTGTACCTCAATCCACACTTTCGCTCTTGCGCGCAATTCGAGCGCCGCTGTGAGGGTGGTGCGCTATCGGGGTCTCGCAGCGACCTCGCGGGGAGCATGACACGAATAAATGCTTGGGAAAGCGCCGAAAGTGCCTTGCCCGGTCGCGACAGCGGAGCAAAAAATAGAGCGGCCATAGCCGGCCGCATACGTTCGTCCACGACCTCGCCAGAACATGGAGAAGTACCATGCCAACCAGCGATGATCTCAAAGGGCTGATGAAATTCCTTACCCGTGTGGAATGGCGCGGATGTTTCGAAGAGGTGCTTGACGATCATCTCGGCCCCGTCCTCGATGCCTGCGACATGGATTTCGAAGACCTCACCGAAATCCTCGGCGAGGTCTGGGCAATGACCGTTTGGGGCTGCGCCTTCGAGGACTTTCTGACCCAAGACTTCGAGGGTGAACCCGGCAACATGGTCGATGACTATGTCAAGCGTCGAGGCTGGAAGCAAAACGCCCGATCCAAGGCTTATATGATGGCGTTACGGACCTCCGTCATGAGCCTATACGAAGTAAGCAACGTCGTGCCTGGACAATCTCTTGCGGCGCGTGACCTTATCCGCGGAGGTGAACCCATCACAGTTAGCGAGGGCACAGCCACGAAGACGTTGAAACAGTGGGACAGGATTGCTGCGCGGGTCGTACCTGTCATGGGGAAGAACGTTCTTGCGGGCGGCGTTTTGCCGTTCACCCCGCAAGCCACGGAGACGCTGTTCGATGTGCTGCGGGGCACGTTCGGCAAAAAAAATGCAAAAAAACTACCTGCCTTGAAGAATGAAGAGCTGCAGGCGGCAGCGTCCATGTTCACTCTGTCCTGGTTGTACGACACCCTCAACAGGGCAATGACCAGGCCATTGCTGCGAAACAATCATGGCGACGACATCGTTTTCCACGATGTCTGTTTTCCCCTGGCATCCGGGGCGATACAGCGGGATATCGCTGCCCGGTTGAACAGCATTCCGGGGATGTGGCAGGAAAATGTGAAATTCTGGAACTGGCTGGAAGAGACGCCGGGAAACAGGGACAACCCAAAGAGGGGGAACGCAGCTACTCTCGACGCCACGATGGACGACGGTTTGAGCGTGTTGGGCAATGTCGAGCTGACGGGTCCTTTCCTGAAACTGTCCACCAATTCCGCTGCGCGAGCAACAAAGGGGACGGCCCTGATCCGGCAGGCCCTTGGCGATCTTGTCCAGACGCCTCTTACCGATATCCGTACTGTCGAGCAGATGACGGCCGCGCGGCCGGGCAATCATACCGAAAAGCAATCGAGTCTGCCGCCCGAAGTCATCAAACAAGGCGTTCATGAGTTCTTGGATCGGCACTATCTTGAAACGCTGGACCTGCCGGTCGCAATGCTGGGAAATAAAACACCGCGTCAGGCCGTCAAAACCGCCGCTGGTCGCCAGAAGGTCGTCGAGTGGCTCAAATACATGGAAAACCAAACCGTCAAGCAGCCGGACCCAACCGATCCCATGGCCACCTACAATTTCGAATGGGTTTGGAAAGAACTCGGCGTTCACGACCTGCGTCGATAGCCCGATGCGCTTTCAATTCGAACGCATCTCATTCCAGCGTCAACGCTTGAGCCGCATTACATGTCTGCGAGATCCGGCCATCCCGGTCTCGTTGAAACCGCGCGCCGCAAACATGTCGCGAAAGCCCATGAAGCTGTAGCTCGGCGACGCCTGATCGACCGGATAAGCCTCGATCGTGCTGGCACCCTTGGCAAAGGCGTGATCTATGGCCGCGTCGAGCAGTGCGGCAGCCAGCCCGCCGCCGCGCATAGCCCTTGGCACGTAAAAGCAGACGATCGACCAGATATCCGTCTCGCTATCGTCTTGCTGCCGGGAAAGCCTGCGATAGGTCTGGCGTGGCGCGACCGAGCACCAACCGACGGTCTTGCCGTCAATATGGGCGAGAATGCCGACCGGCGTGCCGGCACCGACAAGCGCCATCATGGCCCGTTTCTTCTTGTCGTTCTGGACATGCTCGCGGCTGGGCAGATGGCGCCAGGCCATGCACCAGCAATATTTCGGCGCGCCCGGCTGTTCGAACAGGTTTTCGAAATCGGCGCGTGTCGAGCGCGTCACTTCCGTGAAGCTGATTTTGCGTCCTTCAGCTCTTCCTGGCGGCGAGGCGCTCGATCGTCCTGGCATCCGATAGTTCCTTCACAGCATCCTTGCCGATCCAGCGCGCGGTCTTGTCGGTTGACATGGCAAGCTTCCGCGCCACGGCAAGAGCAGGAGCATGCAAGCTCACCGATCGCTTGCCGATTTGCCGCAGCGCCCAGTTGACCGCCTTCCTGACGAAGTTGCGAGGATCACTTGCATGGGCCTCGATCAGCGGCAGATAGGACAGGAACGTCTCGTCCGGTTCCTTCTTCAAATGCACCGCTGCCCATGCCAGCATGGCGAAGGCGGTCCGACGGACGAATTCGCGCTCGTCATGGGCGAACTCTTCAATCAGCTGGCGCCAGAACGGCGTATCAGCGAACAGGTCCGAGACAGTGTCGACGACCTCCCAAGAATCGAAGTCGCCAGCCCAGCGGCGGCACTGTTCGATGGTGATCTTTTTCGGCTCGCCGGTGAACGCCGCCACAAGCCGCGCCTCGCGAATACCGGTGTCCCACAGCATCAGACCCCGTTCGTTGTTGCGCTTCAGCTTGCGGGCGAGCGGCCGCAGGTCCGAATTGCCGACGCCGAGCGCCGTCGCGATGTTGATGCCGAACCGCGCCAAGCCGGCTCGATTCTCCGCGGTGCCGATTGCCCTGAGGTGGGCGACGATCTCATCCGCGGTCCAGTCTGGATCGGGCAGGGGCATCGCCATAAAAGCCTATTTTTCCAGCCGCGCCAGCAGCGAGGACGTATCCCAGCGCTTACCGCCCATTGCCTGCACGTCCTTGTAAAACTGATCGACAAGCGCGGTCACCGGCAATTTGGCACCGTTGCGGTCGGCTTCCGCCAGGCAGATGCCAAGGTCCTTGCGCATCCAATCGACGGCGAAGCCGAAATCATACTTGCCGGCATTCATCGTCTTGTGGCGGTTCTCCATCTGCCAGGAACCGGCCGCGCCCTTGGAGATGACCTCGATCACCTTCTCGATGTCGAGCCCGGCCTTCTTGCCGAAATGGATGCCTTCGGCCAGCCCCTGCACGAGGCCGGCGATGGTGATCTGGTTGATCATCTTGGTGAGCTGACCAGCACCGGCCGACCCCATCAGGCCAACCATGCGGGCAAAAGCGTCGATGACAGGCCTGGTCCTGTCGAAAGCATCCTGCTCACCACCGACCATGACGGTCAGCACGCCATTCTCGGCGCCGGCCTGGCCGCCGGAGACCGGTGCATCAAGGAACGAAAAGCCGCGCGCTTGCGCCTCCGCCGCCAGCTCGCGTGCGACCTCGGCCGAGGCCGTGGTGTTGTCGATGAAGACCGAACCCTTCTTCATCGATGTGAAGGCGCCTTCGGGACCCGTCGTCACCGAGCGCAAATCGTCGTCATTGCCAACGCAGGAGAAGACAAAATCCTTGCCCTCGGCTGCTTGCGCCGGCGTCGCCGCGAGGCTGCCGCCATGCTGGCCGACCCACTGCTCTGCCTTGGCCTTGGTGCGGTTGTAGACCGTGACGTCGTGGCCACCCTTGTTCCTCAAGTGCCCGGCCATCGGATAGCCCATCACGCCAAGACCGAGAAATGCCACAGATGCCATGAGCTTGCCCTTCAGAATGGAAACGGAATTTGCCGCGAAAGCTCTAGGCTCTGCGCTCAATTCGTCAAGACGCGTGTGACCAGATCGACTGGTGCAGCCAATTTGAAAATGGTCAGCGTTTCAGGTGAACGGTGATCCGGCGCTCGATCCATTCAACGCCATGGCGCAGGACCTCGACCATCACAAGATAGACGAGAGCGACCCAGATATAGGCCTGAATGTCGAACGAGTTGGCGAAGGCGAGCTTTGCGTTGCCCATCAGATCATAGACCGTGATGATGGCGACGATGGCGGACGCCTTGACCATCAGGATCAGTTCATTGCCATAGGGCCGCAAGGCGACGATCAAGGCTTGCGGCAGGATGATCTTGCGCAATGTCTGCAGTTTGTGCAGGCCGAGCGATGCTGCCCCTTCCCATTGCCCGCGAGGCACGCTCTCGATGGCGCCGCGTAGAATCTCGGCCTGGTAGGCGGCGGTGTTGAGCGCAAAGGCAAAGACGCCGCAATTGAACGCGTCCTTGAAAAAGTCCCAGAGGCCGACCGACTGGAGTTCGACCCTGAACGAGCCCAATCCATAGTAGACTAGGTAGGTCTGAACCAGCAGCGGCGTGCCGCGGAAGAAATAGACATAGCAATAGGCGAGGCCGGACAGGATCCGGTTGCTGGACATGCGCCCATAAGCGACAGGCACCGAAAGTATCGCGCCGAGCACCATCGATATGGAAACCAGCGAGAGCGTTACCCCAAGCCCTTGCAAATAGGCCGGCGCATATTTGGCGAAGAAATCGGCGTTCCAGGCAACGACCAGATAGCTGACGATGCCTGCGCCGAATAGAATCCACAGGCAGACCAGCGCATAACCGGCGATACGCCTGCGCGGCCAACCCCGCGCCTGGGGCGGCGGCCGTTCGACCATGGCGGCTGTGGCGCTCATCGCTGCGCCTCCCGCCGGCCAAGCGAGCGCAGAATTGCGCCGGTGGCGAAGGACGACACGACGGCAAGGCCAAGAAAGACCAGGGAGGCCACGCCGAAGAACAGAAAAGCGTGCTTGGTGACGCGGGCGGCAATGCTGGCATTGCGCAGCGTCTCGGCGAGGCCGACGACCGATACCAGGGACGTGTCCTTGAGCAGGCTGAGCCAGCAATTCTCCAGTCCGGGAAACGCGATGCGCAGCAGCTGCGGCACGATCACCTTGCGCATGGTCAGCCAGTTGGAAAGCCCGATGGCGTAGCCCCCCTCGTACTGGCCCTTCGGTATGGCGCGGAAGGCCGAAAGGAAAACCTCGCTGGCATAGGACGAGAAGATCAGCGCGAGCACGATCATGCCGGCGACGAAGCTGTTGACGTCGATGGTGGCGTCCGGCCAGAAATACCTGACGAGATGCTGCAGCAGTATCGGCATGCCGAAGAAGAACAGGAAAAGCGTTACCAACTCCGGCAGGCCGCGAAACACCGTGGTGTAGATATTGGCGGCAAGGCGCAGCGAAGGCTCTTCGGACTGCTTGGCGAGTGCAATGAAAAAGCCGATCGTCAATCCGATGGGCAGCGTGGCAAGCGCAAGCGCAACGGTAATCAGTGCGCCATAGGCGATATCGTCAAGCCAGCCATCGGGTCCCCAACTGAGAAGTGTCCATATGCTCTGGGCTGGCATCGACAGGTCTTATCTCCACGGCGTTCCCGAGACGAATAGAAAGACGGCGGAGAGTTCCCCGCCGTCCTCACCCTAATTTATCAGGACTCGGCGCCGTAGACGTCGAACTTGAAGTACTTGTCGTTGATTTCCTTGTATTTTCCATTGGCGCGGATGGCGTCGATGGCCGTGTTGAGCTTGTTGACCAGGTCGGTCTCGCCCTTGCGCACGGCAATGCCGGCGCCTGGCCCGAAGATCTCGACTGGTTGCGGCGACGGCTGGCCGAGGATCTTGCAGCAGGCGCCATCGGGCGAATCCAGCCACTGCTGCAGAACGACGATATCGTCCTCGATGGCGTCGAGACGACCATTGGCAAGATCTGCCTGCTCCTCGGGGCTGCTCGGATAGCCCTTGACGGTGCTGTCGGTGTAGGTTTTCGAGGCATAGTTGAAATGCGTGGTGGTGGTGGCCACGCCGATGGTCTTGCCGGCGAGATCTTCCTTGGTCACGCCTTTCAGCGTGCTGTCCTTCGGCACGGCGAGCGCTGACGGCGTGTTGTAGTATTTGTGCGAGAAGTCGACCTTCTCCAGCCGCTCTGGGGTGATCGACATCGAGGCGACGATGGCATCGAACTTGCCGGCCTGAAGGGCGGGAATGATGCCGTCCCAATCCTGGGCGACGAAGGTGCACTTGACCTTCATTTCATCACAAAGCGCCTTTGCGATGTCGATGTCGAAGCCGACGAGCTGGCCATCGGCGGTGAGGTTGTTGAATGGCGGGTAGGCGCCTTCGGTGCCGATCCTCAGGGTCTTTTCCTGGGCCTGGGCTACGCCGAGCGTCAACAGCGCGGCCGAAGCGGCGAGCGCGATACGCAGTGCTATACGCATGATAATCCTCTCTTTGTGGTCCCGGCCGTCGTTCCAAACGGCTCTGTGGGGCGGTGCTTTTGGCCGCCCGCTGGCGCGATACTCCCATTCTTTCCAAGAAAAAAGCAACTGCAAAACCACAAAGATGGAGAAGGCTATTCCGCCGCTGCGTCAGCGCTCAGCCAGCGAGCCCCGTGGTGCGCTCGATGAAGTCGGCTATCGACTTTGTATCGTCGAGATCGAACACCGGCAGGGAACCGCCTTCAGCCGCGAAATCGGCGGCGACGGCGACGATATTGGGATCACTTGCCGAAAGCGGCGTGCGGTCTTTCGCGTCCAGCCGGCGGGTTTCGATCTTGCGGTGGGCCTCGCGCTTGTAGCCCTCGACCAGCACCAGGTCGCAAGGCGCGAGCCGTGATAGAATCACCTCCAGCGTCGGCTCATCCTCACCGCGCAGTTCGTGCATCAGCGCCCAGCGGGTTCCCGACACAATCGCGACTTCCGTGGCGCCGGCCTGCCTATGGCGGTAGCTGTCGGCACCCGGCTTGTCGATGTCGAAATCGTGGTGAGCGTGTTTCACCGTCGATACTTTCCAGCCGCGCCGGACAAGTTCGGTGACCAGCTTTTCGGTCAATGTCGTCTTGCCGGAGTTTTTCCAACCGGTGATGCCGAAGACACGTCTGTTCATGATTTCATGCTGCAACAGACCTTCGGCAGCGACAAGATCATCAGGCTGGTTGATGTTGAAAAAGGGGTCGACCGGGTGGCCCGCCGATGGAAGAAGCGGGAATTCCACTTCGACAAAACCGTGCCGGTCGATGAAAGCCGAAACCCGCCTGTTGTCCTCATCGACGAGAAACTGCCGCAGGCCGTCGCGACAGTCTGTAGGCCAGAGCGCGAAGGTCGGGTGCCGCTTGCCGCCCGAGCAAGCGACAGCAATCGAACCTGGATTTTGATCGGTGGCGACCGCCAGTCGCTCGACAAGATCCAGCGGCAGGAAGGGCGTGTCGCCGGCGGCTGTGACGATCGCCTCGCAAGCCGTGTTGGCAACGGCCCATTCGAGGCCGGTGAGGATTCCGGCAAGCGGCCCGGCAAAGCCGGTCACCGTGTCGGCAAGCACCGGCAGTCCAAAGCGCGAGAACCGCGCCGGATCGCCGTTGGCGCTAAGCGCGAGAGGGCCGATCTGCGGGCCAAAGCGCGAAACGACCTGGTCGAGCACGCGGCCGCTGCCGAGCGGCAACAGGGTCTTGTCGCCACCGCCCATCCGTCTCGACTGACCGCCGGCCAGAATGATCCCCGCAACATCTCGTTTCATGCCATGGAGCCTGTACGCCAGCCGCTGGGAATCGCAAGAACCTTCAAATGAACAGGCTAGATCCCGTCCGGAACCATCGACGGTCCGGTGCTTTCGGCGACGATCTTTCGCCGGCCGACCACTCGCTCGCGGTAAAGCGCATAGAGGCCGGAGCCGATGATGATCGTGGCACCGACGATCATCGGCAGATCGGGAATATCGGCGAAAATGAACAGGCCAAGCAGGATCGATCAGATCAGGGCCGTGTAGCGGAACGGCGCGATGAAGGAGATGTCGCCCGAGCGCATCGCCATGATGATGAACTGGTAGCCGATGAGCACCAGCACCGCGGCCAAGGCCAACAAAGCCGTGCTGTTGCCCGTCATCGGTGTCCAGCCGCCCATCGGCGACAAGAGCGCCGCGCCGACCATGGTCATGGCAAGCGCGGTGGCGGTCGAAACCAGGAGGGTCGGAATAGCCTTGGGAATGCGCTTGGTGCTGAGATCGCGCACCGCACAACAAGCGACGCTGGCCAGCGCCGACAGCGAGTAGATGCTGAACCCTTCGAAGCCAGGCCGCACGATGATCAGCACGCCGGCAAATCCGATGGCGATCGCCAGCCAGCGCCGCCAGCCGACAGCCTCGCCGAAGACAAGTGCCGCCCCCATCGTCACCGCCAGCGGCAGCGCCTGCAGCACCGCCGAAACATTGGCGATCGGCAAATGGGCGAGGGCGACGAGAAAACTCACCGTTGCGCCGGCCTCGCCGATCACGCGCATGGCCACCAGCGGCTGCAGCATCGAGCCCGGGCGAGCGAGCGCGCCGCGCTGCCAGGCGAGGAGGCCGACGAAAAGCGAAGCGAAAGCTCCACGGATCAGCATGACTTGCGCCATGTTCATCGATTGCGACGAGTATTTGGTGATGGCGTCGTTGAGCGTGAAGCCGGCCATCGCCACCATCATGAACAACGCGCCGCGAAGATTTGGAGACAGGGGCAAGACGACTACCGGTTCTGCTTTGCGGCAAGCCTGTAACAGCCGGGCATGAAACAGCAACAGCAAAGGGCTGGGCCACAGCCCTGTTTGTGGCCCAGGAGATCGCCTGCGATGGCGGCGGAACCTACTTTTTCGGCGTCAGCACCTCGGTGCCATTGCCTTCCTTGCCGGCGATCGTCCATAGGCCGTGCAGCGAGCCGTCGTCTATCACCTTGTAGACGACGAGGCCGATATCCTTGTCCATGACATAGCCGGCGGAGAAGGCGTCATCGTTGCGCATGCAGATGCCGTCGGAAGATGAGCCGCCCGTCTCCCAGTGGATCGTGCAGGTCGTTCCGCTGGTCAGCGCGATGGTTGCCTCGCCGCCATAGGCGGAGCCGTCGAAGTTGGTGCCGGCGACCGTATAGGTTCCGCCGATCGACTGGGCGGCCGCTGGCACGGAAGCGAGGCCAAGCAGTGCAAGAGAAAGAACGAGTTTGCGCATGATGTATTCCCCCGTTGGATGAAACCGTCCCAAGCGGAAGGCTAGGCCGGAACGGACCAACGGTAAATCAGCGGAGCATTCGCGGATAAGGATTTGTTCGCGGTGTGGCCGAAATGCTCACGGTCCCGAAACGCTCATGGTCCCCCAAACTCTCATGGCTCCTTGAGACTGCCGGCGATGGCGCCGACAAGCGGGTCGTATTTCGACTTGAGGGCTGGCGGGTAGTCGATCCGGACCGTGCGGATGACGCCATCCCTGCCGAACAGGCGCCGCTCGTAAAAGATCTTTCCGCCCTTCAACCCAGACAACACCGCCCAATCCTTGCCGGACTTGCTGTAGGTGACCATGTAGCCGGCTTCGTCGCTGGCCTTCTCGGCTGCCACAAAACCCTTCGGCGTATCGTCGTCGATGTTGAGGATGCCCGAGCAGATCAGGCTGGCGCCATCGGCACTCAGCCATTCCTGTCCGTCGCCATTATCCGGCTCGGGCTGGCGATCGGTGAAGATCTCATCGGGGAACGTGCAGACGGTGCCGAAGCGCTCGTTCACATAGGTGAACGGCGCGGCGACCGCACTGGTCGCTGCAATTGCTGTGACAAACGCCAGGGATGAAGAACGTCGCCGCATGTCTCGCCTCCAAGCCAAATGACCAGGAAGGCAATCTTGCACGAATTCAGTAAAGAATCAGCCGCCCGTCACACTCATATGCCGCGACACCGATGGGCGGCTGGTGCGGCGGTCGATGATGAAGTCGTGGCCTTTCGGCTTGCGGCCGATCGCTTCGTCGATGGCCTCGGCGACCAGTTCGTTGCCTTCGGAGGCCCGCAAGGGCGCGCGCAGGTCGGCGGCGTCTTCCTGGCCGAGGCACATGTACAGCGTGCCGGTGCAGGTCAGCCGGACGCGGTTGCAGCTCTCGCAGAAATTATGCGTCATCGGCGTGATGAAGCCAAGGCGTCCGCCGGTCTCGGCGACATGGACATAGCGGGCCGGGCCGCCGGTCTTGAAGGGGATGTCGGTCAGCGTGAACTGGCGTTCCAGCGACGCGCGCAGCAGCGACAGCGGCAAATACTGGTCCGTGCGGTCGGCATCGATCTCGCCCATCGGCATGGTCTCGATGACCGTCAAATCCATGCCGCGGCCATGCGCCCAGCGCATCATCCCGGGCAGCTCGGCGTCGTTGAAATCCTTCAGCGCCACCGCGTTGAGCTTGACCTTCAACCCGGCCGCCTGCGCGGCATCGATGCCTTGCATTACCTTGTCGAGATGACCCCAGCGGGTGATCTTGTGGAACTTGTCGGGATCGAGCGTATCGAGCGAGACGTTGATGCGCTTGACGCCGCAATCGGCGAGTTCGGCGGCAAAGCGCGACAGTTGCGAGCCGTTGGTGGTCAACGTCAGTTCTTCCAGCGCGCCGCTTTCGAGATGCCGCGACAGCTGGCGCACCAGATGCATGATGTTCTTGCGCACCAGCGGCTCACCGCCGGTGAGGCGCAATTTCCTGACGCCCTTTTCGATGAAGACACCGCAGAGCCGGTCGAGTTCTTCCAGCGACAGCAGGTCCTTCTTCGGCAGGAAGGCCATGTCCTCGGCCATGCAATAGGTGCAGCGAAAATCGCAGCGGTCGGTGACCGACACCCGGAGATAGCTGATCGTGCGACCGAAAGGGTCGATCATGTCCATGCTTCAAACGCTTCCCGTGGCCGTGAACGGCGTCGTTATATACCGCTATGTGATACGATCCAGCCGTTCATTCAAGATAGCGGCTGTAGATCTTTGGCAACATCCCTGCGCCGACATAGCATGTCGGTCGGCTTTATCAGACCTTTTCCCGTTTGACGAAGCGGCGTAGGGAAGGGGTGAATGACACGGGATCGAACAGCATGACCGCGCCGAAGGAACTCCGGGTCTCGAAGGACCGCAAACTGCTGTCCGTCACCTTTCCCGATCACCAGCCCTTCGAACTGCCGGCGGAGCTGCTGCGCGTCGCCTCGCCATCGGCCGAGGTGCAGGGCCATTCGCCCGAACAGCGGGTGACGGTTCCCGGCAAGCGCAATGTCGCTATCCTGAAGATCGAGCCGGTCGGCAACTATGCCGTGCGTATCACCTTCGACGATTTCCACGACACCGGCATCTTCACCTGGAATTACCTGCACACGCTCGGCCACGAGAAGGATGCGCGCTGGAACGCCTATCTCGCCGAGCTTGCGGAAAAGGGCTTGAGCCGGGACCGCTAGGCTGGCGCCGCCATTGTCGTCAAAGCGTCATCGAAGTGGGGTAGCGCCAGCGAAGGTTTGGAGACGAAAAAGATGTCCGTCATCACCACGGTCGAGCAGCTCGAGGCGCTCTATGGCGTTCCAGGCGAGGCCTCGCTGGTCAAGGAACTCGACCACGTCATCCCGGAATATGCCGCCTTCATCGAAGCCTCGCCCTTTGTCGCGCTGGCGACCAGTGGCCCGGAGGGTCTGGACTGTTCGCCGCGCGGCGATCTCGCCGGCTTCGTGCGCATCCGCGATCCGAAAACCCTGATGATGCCGGACCGTCGCGGCAACAACCGTGCCGATTCGCTTCGAAACATCATCCGCGACCCGCGCGTCGGCCTGCTGTTCCTGGTGCCGGGATCGGGCACGACGCTGCGCGTCAATGGTCGCGCTCATATCACCACGGATACAACGCTATGCGCGTCATTCACGGTCGAAGGCAGGGCGGCGCGATCGGTAACCGTCGTCGACATCGATTCGGTCTACTTCCAATGCGCCCGTGCCATCGTCCGCTCCGAGCTCTGGAATCCGGCGAGGCATGTCGACCCGAAGTCGTTGCCGACGCCCGGACAGATCCTGGAAATCACCAGCCGCAAGAACATCGACGGCGAGACCTACGACAAGGAATGGCCTGAGCGGGCGAAGAAGACGATGTGGTAAGTCTGGGCTGAAGGAGCCGCTACGCCTCCTTCAGCACCTCATAGATCTTGCGCATCTGATCGCCGATCATGTCGCACTGTTCCGCTGTCGACTGGCTCATCGCCTTCTCGATCAGCGCCATATGCACTTTCAGCGCCTGCATCAGCAGCGCCTCGCCGGCCTCGGTGAGCGCGAGCCGCAGGATGCGCTTGTCCTTGTCGTCGCCTTCGCGGCGCAACAGGCCGCGCGCCTCCAACTGCGGCAAAAGCATGGTGATGTTGGAGCGGCCGACGAGCAGCTTGCGGGCAAGGTCGTGCTGCGACATGCCGGGGTGACGATAGAGGTTCATCAGCACGTCGAGCTGCGCCGGCTTCAGGTCGAGCGGCCCCAGCTTCACCGCCAGCGTGCGTTCAAGCACATGACAGGCGCGCGCCACCGCGACCCAGTTGCGAAAACGCGGGTTGTCCCAAGGTAGCTCTTGTTTATTGTTCATCTTTGAACTATTATGTTCATGCTTGAACGTATGGATGGATTCTCACTATGGCATCATTCGGGCTGAAGGTCATCCGGGGCGTGTTCGGTGCGGCCGAGCGTGTCGCGCCGCGGCTCACCGGACGCGCGGCGTTCGAATTGTTCTGTCGCACGCCGAACGTCAAGGCGCTCAGCGACGGTGAACGGCGCGCCATCGACCGCGCTGCCGAGTTCATGACCGAGGCGCGTCATCACCGGCTGAAGACCGCGACCGGCTGCGTCATGGCGCACGAGTTCCGGCCGGAGCCGGGCAGGGCGGCCGCCGGCACGGTGCTTGTCGTCCATGGCTGGCGCTCGCGCACCGAATATATGCGCGCGTTGATCGAAGGCTATCGCGCCGCCGGCCATAGGGTCGTTTCGCTCGATCTGCCCGGCCACGGCCAGTCGCAGGGCAGGCGGCTGAACATGGTCAATGCCGTCGATGCGGTGCGGGTTGCCGGCGAATGGTTCGGCCCCTTCGTGGCGGCGGTCGGTCATTCTTTCGGCGGCGCGGTCGCCGCCAATGCCATCGCCGGCTCGGTCAAGAACATCCCGCCGCTGGCGGCCGGACGCCTAGTGCTGATTGCGGCGCCAAGCTCTCTGCCGGCGATCTTTGCCGACTTCAGCCGCATGCTCAATGTCGGCCCGCGCTCGCAAGCCGCCATGGCGGACCGGGTCGAGCATCTTTCCGGCCGGCCGCTGCACGAATTCACCGGCGACCGCCAGCTCGCCCAGGCGCCGGTGCCGACCCTGGTCATCCATGCGCAGGACGACCGCGAAGTTTCGGCCGATCATGCAAGGCGCTACGCCGGCGCAGGCGGCCATGTGCGGCTCTACTGGGCCGACGGGCTCGGCCACCGCCGTATCCTTGCGGACAAGGGTGTGGTCGAACGCGCGGTCGGCTTCGTGACGCATCGCGAGCCGACGCTGCTGCACTGAGCGTCGATCGAAATTATTTCTTCTTCTCGCCGGGTTCGACCGGCAGTCCGGCCGCCTTCCAGGCGGTGTAGCCGCCAAGGATGTGCTTGACCGGCGCAAGCCCCATGTCCTGCGCTGTCTTGGTGGCCAGCGCCGAACGCCAGCCGCCGGCGCAGAAGAAGACGAAGCTCTTTCCCGAGGCGAAGAACGGCTTGTGGTACGGGCTTTCGGGATCGATCCAGAATTCCAGCATGCCGCGCGTGACATGTTTGGCGCCGGGAATCCGGCCGTCGCGTTCCACCTCGCGAGGGTCGCGCAGATCGACGAAGATTGTGTCTTCCTCGTCGAGCAGCCCGGCTGCTTCCTCAGGAGAAACCACCTCGATCTCGGCGTTCGCCTCGTCCAGCAGTTCGCGATAACCCTTTTTCACGCTTTCATCCCTCCCGGCTTGCTGGCGAATTTCGAGCACACCGGCCGGCGTTTGTCACGCCGCATCGGTGCCGGAGCGCAAGCACCCTCGCTCCAGCCGTCACGATGTTGTGAAACCGTTCTGCAACAGACGTTCCAAAATTTATGAAAGCTTAACGAAATCGGTATGAATCAGTATAGTCGCGCCTTACATCCGCCATGCGGTGAGCGGGACGATCTAGCGTGCGGAACGGGAACCGGCTGCGGCCGGGAGCGGGTGATCCATGAAATTCCTCGGAAACAAGGCGGCCGTGATGCCGCTGATGGCGATCACGGCAACGCTCGCTTTCGGTGCGCCGCAAGCAGGCGCGCAGGGGCTGTTCGACATGCTTTTCGGCGGCGGCGTCAAGCACGCGCCGCAAGGCGAGTTTCCGCCCCCGCCACCGAAGAACAAGCCGAAAGCGCCGGGCGGCGGTGGCAGCGTGAGAATCAGCGGCCCGTCCTATTACACCTACAAGGCCGATCGTCTGGTTCGCGTCGACTTCTCGGCGCTGGCGGCGACGCCAGAGCCGGCGGTGCCGCAGGATGCGGCTTTCGTGCCGTCGGTGACCGTTGCTGCGTTTCGTGAGGCCATTGCCGGCTTGGGTGATTACGAACTCTATGCCGAGCCCGACATCGCCAAGGCGCTGATCGCCTACTACTCGGCCAATCCGGATTTCATCTGGGTGACGGGAACCAGCCTCAACAGCCGTGCTCAGGATGCGGTGCGCGTTCTTGGCGAGGCTTCAAGCTATGGTCTCACGCCCGCCGACTACACGGTCGAAGTGCCCGCCGCCGGTGCATCGACGGCCGACCCCAATGCGCAGCTGAAAGAACTCGTCCGTTTCGAGATGGCGCTGTCGGCGCGCGTGCTGCGCTATGCCCACGACGCCCAGAACGGCCGCGTCGAGCCCAACCGCATGACAGGCTACTACGATTTCCCGGCCAAGCCGCTCGACTTGCAAGGCGTGCTGAAAACGCTGGCGCATACCCAGGAGGTGCGCACCTATCTCGAGTCGCGGCATCCGCAGAACGCGGAATACCAGGCGTTGCGCGTCGAACTGGAATCGCTGCAGGCAAGTGCGGAAAACGAAATCGTCGTCGACCCCAAGCTGTTGCTGAAGCCGGGCGAAACCAGCCCCGAACTGCCGAAGCTTCTGACCTTGATCGCGCGCAATCTCGATGACGAGATGGGCGGCGCCTATGGCGAGATCCTGTCCAGGCTGGCGACCAGCGAAGTCTACGACCCGGAACTCATTCCGATCATCAAGGCCGTGCAGCAAAAGGCAGGCATGAAGGGCGATGGCGTCATCGGTCCGCGCACCGTTGCGTCGCTGGCCGGAACTTCCAAGGCCGACAAGCTGCTGAAGGTGGAAGTGGCGCTGGAGGAACTGCGCTGGCTGCCTTCCGATCTCGGCAGCCCGCGGGTCTTCATCAACCAACCGGCCTTCACCGCGAGCTATATCGACAATGGCGAGGAAAAGCTGAAGACGCGTGTCGTCGTCGGCCGGACCACCAACCAGACCGCCTTCTTCTACGACCAGATCAAGCAGGTCGATTTCCATCCCTATTGGGGCGTGCCGCAGTCGATCATCGTCAACGAAATGCTGCCCAGGCTGCGCAACGATCCCGGCTATCTCGACCGGGCCGGCTACGAGGTGACGGATTCGCGCGGCAAGCGTATTCCTTCGTCGGCGGTCGACTGGGGCGCCTATGGCTCGAACATCCCCTACAGCGTGCGCCAGCAGCCGAGCGAGGCCAATGCGCTGGGCGAACTGAAGATCCTGTTCCCCAACAAGCACGCGATCTACATGCACGACACGCCGCAGAAATCCTTCTTTGAGCGTGACATGCGCGCGCTCAGCCATGGCTGCGTGCGGCTGCAGGATCCACGCGGCATGGCGGCGGCGGTGCTCGGTACCTCGGTCGACTATATCGCCGAGAAGCTGAAGCACGGCCACGCGACCGAGAACGTGACACGCACGATTCCGGTCTATGTCGCCTATTTCACCGCCTGGCCTGATCTGTCCGGCAAGGTCGAATATTTCGGCGACGTCTACGACCGCGACTCGCGGCTGAAGCAGGCCCTGGACGTCACTGAGGCAGTGCGCTCACCGACGAGTTGAATGAAAAATTTCTTTATGCATGTCGTTGTCCCAAAACCGCTGCCCACTTTTGGGCGACATGCATTAGCGCTCTGACAGCGGCCGCCGGAAGCCGGCGTCCCGCCCGGCGATCAACCAATAGAGCAACCCGGCGACAAGGCCGGCGGCGGCGATGATGCCGATGTCGACCCAGCGCTCCGGGTCCATGTCCTCCGGCGCACTCGGCCAGGTCAGGGCGAAACCGCCAACCGCGGCGGCGGCGCCGAAGAGCATGTGCAGCAGCACATTGCGCAGCGAGAAGAACTCGGCGATCAGCGCGAAGATCAGCGTCTGCAGCGCGGTCACGACAATCGTCAGGAAATAGACGAACATGCCGAGTGGCGGGACCAGCAGGACCGCGATCGGCGAGACGCCCATGAAGTCGAAATAGCCGGGCGAGTTGGGCAAGGAACTGAGCACGGCATAGATCGCCGCGATGGCGATCAGGCCGACCAGAACCGACACGAAATAGCCGGCCAGCATCATCAATATGCGCTTCATCACGTGTTTCGCGGTCGCCATGCCCATCCCCCAATGCGGCGCCTAGAGCGGGATGAATTTAGGTTGGGGCATAGCCGGCCTCTGTGAAGTAATTTCTGCATTCGGTTGAAGTGACGGTGCCGAGGATTTGGCCGATGGCGTCACAGACGGTCTCAACTGTTCGCCTTGCAGCCTTGCGCAGCCAATGCTTGAGCTTGGCGAAGAGCTTCTCGATGGGGTTCAGGTCGGGCGAGTATTTGGGCAGCAAGAACAGCCTGGCGCCGGCCGAGCGGATGGCGCGGCGCACGGCCTTACCCTTGTGCGAGCCGAGATTGTCCATGATGACGATGTCGCCGGGCTTGAGGGTTGGGACAAGAACCTCATCGACATAGAGCTGGAAGCGCTCGCCGTTGATCGGTCCGTCGATCAGCCATGGTGCTTCGACACGGTCGTGGCGCAGCGCCGCTAGGAAGGTCATGGTCTTCCAATGGCCATGCGGCACCTTGGCTTTGATCCTCTCGCCGCGCGGCGCCCATCCCCTGAGCGGCGCCATGTTGGTTTTGGTCCAGGTCTCGTCGATGAACACCAGACGAGAAGCATCGATGCGATCCTGATACTTTGCCCATTGTGCCCGCCGGCGTGCCACATCCGGGCGATCCTGCTCGGCCGCGATCAGCGTCTTTTTTTGTGACTGAGCTTCTCGGCGTGGACGAACTCCCACACCGAGCGGTAATCGACCTTCAGGCCGCGATCGCCAAGTTCGGCCACAAGACCGCGCAGCGTGAAGTCCGCGGCCCGGCAGCGCAGCAGCAGCCACTCCCGATGCTCTCCGGCAATCTTCTTCGGTCTGTGCCCACCCATCTTGCCGGGCGCAAGACTGCTCGTCTCGCGCAAGCGGCTTACCCATCTGATGACGGTGCTGATCCCAACCTCAAAGCGTACTGCCGCCTGCCGCCGCGACAGGCCACCCTGCTCAACTGACGCAACAACCCGTTCGCGAAGATCCATCGAATAAGGCTTGCCCATCCATACTGGCCTCCTGACCCAGCCAGCAGGTTGAATCAGATTTGCAAGCCCAAGGGAATCCCCGCCGATTCAGCCTCAATTCATTCCGCTCTAGCACGACAGTCAGCCATCAAAGCTAGACTGGCGCAAGGGAAAGAGGATGGCCGCGGCGCCGGAGCCTTTCTACAGCGCTGACGATTGGCGAAATCGGCGGCGAGCGTCCCTCTCCCCGTCGCTATACGGGGAGAGGATGCCGGCAGGCAGGTGAGGGGCGGCGCCAGCGCCCGGAAAGACCGATGGCAACGGCTGGGAGTGGCCAATGATTCGCGTCCGAACGGCCTCCGACGACGACCCTTATTTTGGCTCGCCCGTCACGGGATCATAATTGATCTCAACCTTGGCCTTGTCCGACGTGTAGTAGGTGACGGTGTAGGCGCCGCTATCCCAGTCGACCTCCTTCACATAGAGAAAGCCGTCGCGCTTCTCGACCTTGGCGAGAATGTCAGACAGTTTCTTGGCATTGGACGGCGGCAGCGGAGCATCGTCCGCGGCAAAGGCCGGCCCGCCGGCGAGAAGAACGGCGACGCTGGTCGCCAGGAGCAATCTGGACATGGTTTTCCCTCAACTTTCCTGGGACAGAAACTCGCTGCCATGCCGGTTTGTTCCGCGGGTGGCATGCCGGGCCATCTCAGCCGACCGGCTTGGTACCTGTTCGAGGGGCTGCCGCCCGCCTAACTTACGCGGCGCGTCGTTGAGCGGGGTGGAGACCTGAACGGGTTCGACGAGGGTCGACGGCGGTCACGATGCCGTGGTGGTGATCGCAATAGACGCGATCCGGCGAAGTTGGCCCAGCACAAAAACGATAACCGCCGGGTACTGACCGGTCTTCGCTCACCGGGAAGCGGCACTGATAGACGCCCAGTTGAATGAGTGGGACGTCTCTCGAAGTTGGTCTGATATTTTCAGGCATGATTTTCAGGTTCCTAGTTCATAGCCATTGCCCGCTGACGGCCGCGGTGCGACCGCGTCAGGGCGAGCTTCTCTCGTTTTGGAGGGCTGTGGATCACCATATGGTGTTGGTCGCAGCGTGAATGAAGCCCGTGGCCCTGCTTTCGGAAGCCAATTGTTGCGACTTAAGGCCACACTTGCCGCTGGGGTGCACGAAGGCATCCGGCGGGCGATGTTGTCGTCCACAGATCGCTCCGCCCCCGGGTTAATTGGCAGGCGGGGTGAGGGGTGGCTTGTGGGGCCCCCCTTCAGGCCTTGCGCTTCGCGATTGGTCGGCTGCCGCTTCTGGCCGCGCCGAGCTTCGTCGCCGCTTTGGCGGCAGCTTTCGGAGCTTTCAACTTCGTCGCTGCTTTGGCGGCTGGAGCCTTTGCAATGGCAGGCTTCGCAGCGCGGGCAGTGAGAACAGAGGCGGCCACAGGCCTTGCCGGGTTGGCAAAAGCACGCGGCATTGCTTTGGCGGCAGTATGTTTTTTTGCGGCGGCACCCGCCACGTCCCGCTTGTGGTAAACCTTGGAACGCACAGAAGCGGAGTCCGCAGTCGACCAGCGTGATCCGGTCTCCGATGCAGGCGGCTCGACGGCCTCGATGCTCAAGCGCAGACCCATCGCGTGAACCACCTTGATAACAGTCGCAAATTCGGGACGGCCCTTGCTGTCGAGTGCCCGGTAGAGGCTTTCGCGGGATAGCCCGGCAGCCTTGGCGATCTGCGTCATACCGCGCGCACGGGCGATCTCGCCGAGTGCCGCCGCCATCAGCGCGGGATCGCCATCGGCGAAAATCTCGTCGAGGAAATGCGCAATGGTTTCCTCGTTATCGAGGTTCTTGCTGACATCCCAAGCTGTCGTTTCAACTGTCATTCAAAATACTCCTGCGCGAGTTTCTTCGCCCTTGCGATATCGCGCCTTTGACTGCCCTTGTCGCCACCGCACAGCAACAGCACCACAGCATCGCCGTGGCAGGCGAAGTAGATGCGATAGCCTGGCCCGTGATCGACGCGCATTTCACTAACGCTCTCGCCCACCGGCTTCGCATCGCCAAAATGGCCGGTATGCTGGACACGAAAAATGCGGGCGTCGATGCGACCGCGCGCGGCATTTGGCAAGTCACCATACCATTTGGCATAGACCTTGGTCTGGCGGATTTCCATTCATTGCCCTGTCGCCTATAGGCCACAATATAGGCACGCTAGAAAACGCGCAAGGGTTACCTGCAAGTGCCTTGCTTAGCCGCAGCCACTGCGCCGGCACCGCAGACGGCGGTTGAAGAGTCCGGCGGGTGCCCCCGGGTTATCGGTTGGCCCTTGGGGGCCGTCATGTGGGGTCCCGCATCCGTGCGCGACCGTTGGCTTTCAGGGCCCTCAACCGGCCAGTTCTAGGAGGGCGAGCCGCGGGAGCGGATACAACTTTTGTCAGCAGACAGTGTGGTCGCGTCCCAGAGCATCTCTCCGAACCGTTGCGCCGGTGCTATGGTGTGCCTGCATGATCAGACAGCAGGGATATGAGGCATGCCCGAAGTCACCCGCCGTACACTTCTTGCGTTCACCGCCGTGGCCTCGGTCATTGAACCGTCGTTTGCTGAAGGGGAAGGTGTCTCACCCGAATTGCGGGCGCTGATCGGAGCCCATGAAGCCACCTATGTCGGGCTTCTCAGGGTTGTTCATCAAGCGGGCAGTAGCAGCCACGAACGCAAGAGGGCAGACCGGATCGAACAGGAAGCATTGCTGGCCATCTGCTCCTATCCTGCGATCAGCCGAGGCGACCGCCGGGCCAAGGCCGATTACCTGTTGACCGCCGAGGCTCGGGGTGAACTCGACCTGGAAGAGCACATGCAGGCCATCCTGCACTCGATGAAGCGCTGATCGCGGCTCGACCGCGCATCTCCAACCAGACATCGCCGACTTTGTCACCATGGCGACAAGCGGGTCGGGCACGCCGTTATGTTATCGATATCTTGATCGGAAGGCCTGGGCCAAACTGATGAACATTGTTTGGCGAAGGCAAACTGCGTGCGAGCAAATCCGGGGGCCCGCACGTTAATCCCCAAATCTGAATTAGAGCGGTATTTGAGGAAGATAACCTGATCAATGAGGCAGCGTTCACTGCGGCCGCAAATCGACTGCCGTACGGATTTTGGTGGGCGATGCAGGGATTGAACCTGCGACCCCACCCGTGTGAAGGGTGTGCTCTCCCGCTGAGCTAATCGCCCGCTCGTTGCCTAAAGGCCAAGCGAGCCGCGATATAAGGGAGGCAGGTGCGGGAAGTCAAGGCGAGTGTCGGGCATTCCGGTGAGGATCGATTTATGGCCCCCTCGGCCCTGTCTCCGACACGACGCCGGTCGCTTCCCCGAGGGCAATTGCGTATGGATTCTTGCGAAGAAGGACCCCCGCCCTAACCCTCCCCACAAGGGGGAGGGAAGCTGCCGCGCGCTCTTCATCTTTGCGGTCAAAACGTCGGCAATTTTGCTGAGATCAGCGCCGACGGGATCTCCCTCCCCCTTGTGGGGAGGGGTTAGGGGTGGGGGTATTCGTAGGGCGCACGCCTTTGCCCCTTTGCGATTGCCTTGGCCGCTTCCCCCCTCACTGTCCGGCGGCGGCAATCAGCCTCTGCGCCAGATCAAGCGTCAGCGCGTCGAAATGCGAGATCACCGCCGAGGGCTCGAATTCGCGCACATGGCGGTCGGTGTAGCCGAAATCGACCGCCACCACCGGAATGCCGGCTGCTTTTGCGGTGTCGATATCGGTTTGCGAATCGCCGACCATCAGCGCGCGATGCGGGTCGCCGCCGGCGAGCTTGATGGTCTCGATCAAATGACGCGGGTCGGGCTTGCGGAAGGCGAACGTGTCCTGTCCGGCGATCGCCGCGAAATGCCTGGTCAGGCCGAGCGCCTCGATCAGCGCCAGCGAGTTGGCCTCGTATTTGTTGGTGCAGATGGCCAGGAGATAGCCGGCGTTCTCGAAGCGCGCGATCGCCTCGACGACACCGGGATAGGGGCGCGACTTGCCGGGGATGTTGATCGTGTAGTGGTCGAGGAAGAGTTTCAGCAGCCGGTCGTGCTCCTCGACAGCAAGCGATCGCTGATGGGCAGCATGAGCGCGTTCGATCATCACCCGGCCGCCGTGACCGACAAAGCGCCTGAAGCCGGCTTCGTCGACCGCCGCGATATCGCTGGCGGCAAGGCTGTGGTTCAGGCTGTCGAGCAGGTCCGGCGCCGTATCGATCAGCGTACCGTCGAGGTCGAACACGATGATCGGGCGGGTCATGGTCTGTCCTGGGCCAAGTTTGTGCAATGGGCAGGCGATAGCGGCTGCGGCGCGTCAAGGCAAGGTCACCCGGGCCAGCTCGTTCAGGCAGCCCCATCGGGCTGGGCATACGAGGCGCGCCAGAAATGGAAAACCCGCCACGGCGGCGGGTTGTCGGCGCAAATCAGCACCATGGGCAAATATGTAGCACGCCTGCCGTCACCGGGTCAACGAGACAGAGGAAATAATTCCTATTGCGTGTCACCCGTGCGTCGCCCGTTGGCCGCGCATTCACAACATCGATGGGATGCCGCGCGTCACCGGGGGACGCAGCGGCCAGGGGCTTTGACCAGACCGGCAAAGATGCTACGAGCCCGAAACGTCAGGTTTCGGGGCAGCAAGCGGCATGGATGCAAGGCAATTGAAGGTCGAAGCCGCACGGGCGGCACTTGCCCATGTCACGGACGGCATGCGGCTCGGCATCGGCACCGGCACCACGGCCGAAGAGTTCGTGCGGCTGCTTGCCGACAAGGTCGCCACCGGCATGACCGTCATCGGCGTGCCGACTTCGGAGCGCACCGCGTTGCTCTGCCGCGAACTCGGCGTGCCGCTGTCGACGCTGGAGGAAACGCCCGAGCTCGATCTCACCATCGATGGCGCCGACGAGGTCGACCCGGAGCTGACACTGATCAAGGGTGGCGGTGGTGCACTGCTGCGCGAGAAGATCGTCGCCGCGGCGTCCCAGCGCATGATCGTCATCGCGGACCGGTCGAAGATGGTCGCCACGCTCGGCCGTTTTCCCCTGCCGATCGAAGTCAACCCGTTCGGGCTGCGCGCAACCGAAATCGCGATTGGCGCGGCGGCTGAAAAGCTCGGCCTTTCCGGACCGGTCACATTGAGGATGACGGGGGGGCAGGCTTTTGTTACAGACGGCGGCCATTTTATCCTCGATGCATCTTTTGGCCGCATTCCGGATACAAGAGCGCTTTCGAATGCTCTCCACGCCATTCCGGGCGTGGTCGAGCACGGTCTTTTCATCGGGCTGGCGTCAGCGGCCATCATCGCCGGCGGCGACGGTATCGAAACTGTCCATGCCGCCCGAAAACCAGGGAGTTCTACCGATCATGACGTTGCATAACCGGGTTCGCAGCCTTTCCGTCCTTCTGGCCGCCGCCGCCGTTTTCGCCTTCTCTTCGCCGGCGTTTTCCCAGGATGTCACGGAATCGCACCTGAAGGCCGCCCGCGCGGCGGTGGCGGCGATCCACGCGACCGACCCGTTCGACAACATCCTGCCGCAGGCGGCAGCCGCGCTCGAGTCGCAGCTCATCCAGAAGAACCCGGACATGCAGGAGCTGATCGGCAAGACCATCAGCGAGAAGGCGCTGGCGCTGGCTTCGCGCCGCGCCGACCTCGAGAAGGAAGCAGCGCTCGCCTACGCAAAAGTGTTCTCCGAAAAGGAACTGACCGATATCGCCGCCTTCTACAATTCCGATTCGGGCAAGAAGCTGCTCGACAGCGGCCCGACGGTGACCCGCGACCTGGTCAAGGCCGCCGACATCTGGCAGAACGGCCTCGGCCGCGATCTCGCGCAGCAGGTCGGCGAAACGCTGGCCGCCGCCGCCAAGGCAAAGGCACCGGCAGCGCCAGCCGCCCCGGCGGATGGCGCCGCGCCCGCGGACAACAACTGATCCCGCATTTCAAAACGGCCTTGCGGCCATCCCGAAGCCCGGCTTGTCCGGGCTTTTCTTTTGACGCTTTGCAGCCTACCTGTCTCTCAATTTTCTGAAGCTCAAGGAGCCGTCATGGCCGGTTATGACTACGATCTTTTCGTCATCGGCGGCGGCTCCGGCGGGGTGCGGGCGGCGCGCGTGGCGGCCGCACTCGGCAAGCGCGTCGGCATCGCCGAGGAATACCGCTATGGCGGCACCTGCGTTATCAGGGGCTGCGTGCCGAAAAAGCTCTACGTCTATGCCTCGCAATTTCCGGAGCATTTCGCCGACGCGGCCGGCTATGGCTGGACGGTGCCGGAAGCCAGTTTCGACTGGCAGACGCTGGTCGCCAACAAGGATCGCGAGATCAGCCGGCTGGAGGCGATCTACCAGAGAAACGTCGAGGGCGCCGGCGGTGACGCCTTTCACTCGCGCGCCATGATAGTCGATCCGCATGTTGTGCATCTTCTCGGCGAGGATCGCACCGTCACCGCCGACCAGATCCTGATCGCGACCGGCGGCCGACCGGCGCCGCATCCGGCGCTGCCCGGCCACGAACATTGCATCTTTTCCAATGAGGCCTTCGACCTCAAGGAGCTGCCCAAGGCGATCATGATCGAGGGCGGCGGCTACATCGCCGTCGAGTTCGCCAACATCTTCCACGGTCTCGGCGTCGACACCACGCTGGTCTATCGCGGCAAGGAGATCCTCAGCCGTTTCGACATGGACCTGCGGCGCATGCTGCACGAGACGATGGAAAAGAAGGGGATAAAAATCCTCTGCCATTCCGTGTCCGAATTGGTGCGCAAGCGGCCGGACGGCCGGCTCGACGCAGTTCTCATCAGCGGCAAGGTGCTGACGGTCGACCAGGTGATGCTGGCCATCGGCCGCGTCCCCAACACCGAGAATATGGGCCTGGAAGGCATCGGCATGGAGATGACCAAGACCGGCGCGATCGCCGTAGACAAATACTCGCGCACCAACATCGACAACATCTGGGCGATCGGCGACGTCACCAACCGCGTACAACTGACGCCGGTGGCGATCCACGAGGCGATGTGTTTCATCGAGACCGCCTTCAAGGGAAATCCGACCGCGCCCGACCATGAGACGATCGCCACGGCGGTCTTTTCGCAGCCGGAGATCGGCACCGTCGGCCTGTCGGAGGACGATGCCGTCAAACGCTTCCCCGACATCGAAATCTACCGCGCCACGTTCCGGCCGATGCGGCACACGCTGTCCGGACGCGACGAGAAGATGCTGATGAAGCTGGTGGTCGATGGCGCGTCGAAGAAAGTGCTCGGCGCCCACATATTGGGGCCGGATGCCGGCGAGATGGCGCAGCTTCTCGCCATCCCGCTGAAGGCCGGCCTGACCAAGGATGATTTCGACCGCACGATGGCGGTGCACCCGACAGCGGCGGAAGAACTGGTCACCATGTACAAGCCGACCTATCGCGTGAAGGACGGCGAGCGGGTGGATTGACGGGCAAAACCCGCAGCAGTCGCATTTAGGAACGCCATGCTGGCGCCCTACGAATACCCCCACCCCTAACCCTCCCCACAAGGGGGAGGGAGACTTCCGTAGGTGCCGATCCTTGGCATGTCGCTTGCGTCTCAGCTTCAAGAGAGCGCGGCAGCGTTCCCTCCCCCTTGTGGGGAGGGTTAGGGTGGGGGTCCTCTCCGCAACAATCCTTGTGCGATTGTCGTTGTCCAACACTGGCTGCTACAGCAGCGTGCCGCGCAGGATCACCAGCGCCACCGAGAAATAGATCACCAGCCCGGTGACATCGACCAGCGTGGCGACGAACGGAGCCGATGCGCTGGCCGGATCGAAGCCGATGCGCTTCAAGGCGAACGGCAGCATCGATCCCGACAGCGAGCCGAAGGTGACGATACCGACCAGTGCCGTGCCGACCATGGTGGCGATCAGCGGCCAATGCGGGCCATCTGTGATCGACGGCAGCGGCAAATCACGGCCGGCTGCGGGTCGCAGCGTCGTTACTTCTGCTTCAGCCGGCGCGAGAAACGCAGCCATTTGTCCTCGACTGGCCTCGGCTGCGCGAGAATGGTGGTGAGTTCGACGGGCAGGGTCGGAACCAGCGGCTTCTTGGTGGCGACGCCGTCGGCGATGGCGACGATGCTGTGATAGAATTCGCTGCCGGTCATCGACCGCGGCGCCACCGCCTCGTGCATGACGCTGATCACCGTGACATCGGGGCAGTTGTCCTTGATGGCCTGGTGGAATGCAACCTTGCCATCGGGGTCGAGCGCGCCGGTGGCTTCGTCGAGGAACAGCAGCCCCGGCTGCTGCAGCACGATGCGGGCCACCACCAGCTTCTGTTTCTGGCCGCCCGACAGGACCTGATCCCAGCTTTTGCCTTCGCGGCTTTCGTCGGTCATGTGCTCGATAAAGTCGCCAAGGCCGGCCTTGTGCAGCGCCGACGCGACCTGCGCATCACCATGGTCGTGCTCCGAGCCGGGCAGGCAGACCAGCTGTTTCAGCGACACCGGCTGTAACTTGACCTCCTGGGCGGCAAAGAAACTCTTGACGCCTTCCGGGAAGACGATGGTGCCGCGGCCGTAGGGCCACAGGCCGTTGATCGCCTTGATCAGCGAGGTCTTGCCGCAACCGGATTCGCCTTTCAGGAACGTCCATTCGCCGCGCCGGAAGCGCAAATTGGCGGCGCTGAGGAAGGGCGTCGCATCCTCGCCCTGATGCGCCAGTTCGAGTTTCTGGATGGTAAGGCCGAACACCGGGTTCTGGCTGGCATAGTTGAAGTCGGAGCGACCGGTCTGGCTGTAGAACTCCTGCGGATGCTGGACGTTCTCGATCGCATTCGCCAGCTCGGTGACACGCTGGCTGTTGGCGCGCAACGTGGCGATGTTCGGCATTACGTGGATGAACCAGGAGCATTGACTGATCAGCGAATTGACCAGCTCGGAGCCGGTTATGTAGCCCTTGAGATCGAAACCGTTGTGGATGAACGGCACCAGGCCAGGTCCATAGGCGACAATGCGGGCACCAATGAAATTGTAGATCAGCTCGAACGAATTGTAGCCTGTGTTGACGATATTCAGCCGCGCCCAAGTGCGGTCGATGTCGACATAAAGTCGACTGTGCATCGTCTTCTGCACATCCTCGCCTTGCGAGGCCGCGACATGAAAGCTGCGACGCAGGAAAGTGGTCAGCTCGCCACGATAGCTGCCTTCGGATTGCTGCATCCTGACATTGAGCCGTTCCAGCAGACGACCCAGTTTGACCGCGATCCAAGTGTTAAGCGGCACGTAGGTGGCGACCGCCAGGAAGGCCAGAACCGCGCTGCCGTAGCTGCCGAGGAATTCCAGCCCTTTCACCTCCGCCGAGTTTTCAAGCAATTTCTGGCCGACGAAATAAAGCGATGTGGCAACACCCAGGACGCCCATGGCAAGGCCAATGGCGCCGCCGGTCATGTCCTTGATCGATTCCTGGACGCGCTGATCGATGTTGTCGGGAGCGGCATTGCCGGACGAACCATGCTGGGCGTGGAAATGCGTATGATTGGTGTCGAGCAGCGCTTCGTTGAAGCGGCTGTCCAGCCAGCCGCGCCATTTGCGATGCAACGTCGCTGAGACGAGGCTGCGTATGCCGGTGAAACCCGCATCCTTGAGCACGACCAGCAACACCAGGATGCCGGCATTGACCAGCAGCGAGCGAAGCGGCGTGGTGTTGGCGGCGTCGTGGAAGAAGGCGATCGAGTTGACCAGCTCGCCGGAGGCTTCTGCAAACCAGACACCGGCCTTGCTGGACAGCGCCGTGAGCAGCGCGATCACCAGCGTCAGGGTCCAGGCTTCCTTCCAGCGGTCCGAGACCCAGTAGGCCCGCATCAGGCCCCAGAAGCTGCGCATCGACGATACCGGCGTCAGAAGCGATTGCCCTGCGGCATCGCGAGGTGTTTTTTCCGGTACTGACTCTTGCGATGGTCTACCGACCCGAATCACGATCCCGCCCAAACCTTTTTTCTTTTGTTACGGATGGTAACACCAATTGATCATTTTCCATTAATTTAAAACCCGGCCGACCAGATTGCCTCGCCAGCCGTTGCCATGAGGCAACAGATTACATGCGGAAATATGGCGGCACCGGCCGGCAAAAATCAGGATATCGTTATTAATTTCAAATGCTTGATCTACAGAGTCATGCCATTGGCGCAGCTTCCCCTAGGGAAGCCATTCACACGGTTTTGTGAACTCGAAATCATACGGAGCGATCGATTTTCTCACCGCGGGCTGACCCGAGCACCCGAAAATTTGCCGCTGGTGATCTCGCCGGGCATGCGGTCATCGTCCCTGCCGGAGGCAGGAAGTGACCGGAATCGTCTGAGAGGCGCGATCCGTCTTGTCGAGTCAGCTGGACCTGCGTTTGACAATTCCTCCGTTCGGGATTGAACCTTGCCGGGCATTGTCGACACTCATGCATGCCCCGTTCTCCGACAAGGAAGTTCCAATGCTTGCACGCGCGGCCGCAATCCTGTCCCTCTTGGCCTGGCTGCCTCTTTTTGCCTGGCTACCTTTGGCTCATGCCGCCTCGCAGAGCATCCCGGCAAGCGCCGAAGGCCAGATCGAGTTCAACACGCCGTCCGGCAACATCGGCTGCATCTACACGGCGAAAGGCGGCACCAGCACCTATCAGCCGCAGGATGGCGGCCCGGAACTGAGCTGCTCGCGAGTCGAGCCGAGCTATGTCACCATCATCCTCGGTCCGCACGGGCCGGCCACGCTGATCAAGAACCCGGGCGAGCAGGGTTGCTGCGGCGTTGTCACCAAGCTTGGCTACGGCAACAGCTGGAGCGCGGGGCCGTTCTCGTGCCAATCGTCAGCCAAGGGACTGACCTGCACGGCCACGAACGGCCATGGCTTTTTTATCAGCAAGGCCAAGGTGACGGTGAAGTAAGACTTGCTCTTGTCGGGAAAGGAGAGGGCGGCGCGCCTCAGCCGACCTTTTCCAATTCGCCACGCGCCTTGGCAGCCGCCACCTGACGAATGGCATCGGCCAGGGTATCGGCATCCTGCGCGCCCATGACCGCGTATTTGTCTTCGAGCAGAAAACACGGCACGCCAGATATGCCCATGCGCGACGCGGTGGCGATCTCCGTGCGAACCGCCTCGACATCGGCCTCGGTTGGCAAAAGCGCGGCAACAACGGACGCGTCCATGCCAGCCTCACGCGCGGCTTCGGTCAACACGGCATGGTCGCCGATGTTGGCGCCTTCCTCGAAATTCAGCTGGAACAGCCGGCGTACAAGCCTGTTCTGCACAGCCTCGCCGGCGGCACCGGCCCAGCGGATCAGGCGGTGCGCATCCAATGTGTTCGGCGCCACCTTGATGGCGTCGAAGGCGAAGGAGATGCCTTCGGCTTCGCCGAGCGGCTCGATGCGGGCATGAATGTCGCGGATACGGTCGTCGCTGCCGAATTTGGCCAGCATGTATTCGTGGCGATCCTTGCCTTGCGGCGGAATGGTCGGATCGAGCTGGAACGGCCGCCAGCGAATATTCACGTCGACATCGCCGCCGACGGCGGCGACTGCCTTGTCGAGCCGCTTCTGACCGATGAAGCACCATGGGCAGACGACGTCGGACACCACATCGACGGTGATGGCGTTCGGTTCGCTCATCTCGTTCTCCTGACTTTTCAGTTCGGCTTGCGCCACCAGGTCGGCAGTTGATACCCAAATATGGGCGTCTTTCGCGGATGTTCCAGGTAGTTCCAGTAGGCGATCCATTGCTGCGTGTTGTGCTGCATCGGCACCATGTAGTTGCCGGAGATCAGGAGCCGGTCGAGAACGCGAACGGCGGCGACATAATCCTCCTTCGAGCGGGCGCGCAGCATCGCCTCGATTGTCGCGTCCACCGCCGGATCGGCGACGCCGGCAAGATTGAAGGAGCCTTCCGTCCTGGCAGCGGCCGAGCTCCAACGCCCGGTCTGTTCGATGCCGGGCGACAGCGAGTTGTTGAAGCCGCTCGATCCGACCAGGACCTCGAAATCGAAGCGCTGTTTGCGCGACTGGATCTGATCGCCATCGAGGCTGCGAATGGTGACATTGATGCCAATCTTCTCCAGCGTGCGCTGGTAGATGCCGGCAAGGCGCTCCTCGTCCTGCGAGGCGGTCAGGATCTCGAAACCGAAAGGTTTTCCGTCGGCATCGAGCATTGTCCCGTCCTGAACGTGATAACCGGCGCTTTTCAAGAGACCGAAGGCCGCCTTAAGCACCCGGCGGTCCTGGCCGGATCCGTCGGTCACCGGTGGGCGGTAAGAGCCGTCCATGACATCGGCCGGCACGCGGCCGGGGTAGGGCGCCAGAAGCGCCTTCTCCCTGTCGTCGGCCGGATGGCCGAGCGCGGAAAGCTCCGAATTCTGCCAGTAACTCATCGTGCGCGTGTATTTGCCGCCGAACAGGTTCTTGTTGGCCCATTCGAAGTCGTAGAGCATGCCGAGCGCGCGCCGCACGACCGGGTTGGCGAATTTCCGCAGCCTCGTGTTGAACAGGAAACCGGTCACCACGGGCGGAATGCCGGTGTCGAAGGTTTCGGCGACCACGTCGCCCTTGTGGAACGCGGGAAAATCGAGATCGCGCTCGCGCTTTACCGGATCGCCATCGTCGTCGATGGCGCAAAGCCCTTTCTTGAACGCTTCGAGCTTGGCGTTGGCGTTGAGGAAATACTCTATGGTGATCTGGTCGTAATTGTCGAAACCGCGCTTGGCCGGGACATCCTTGCCCCAATAATCCCGGTTGCGCTTGAAGACGATGCGCTGGCCGGGCTGTACCTGCGCGATCGTATAGGGACCACTGCCGATCACTGGCTTCAGCGTCGTCTTGTCGAAGGTTTCCTTGTCGAAGGCGTGCTTCGGGATGATCGGCGTCAGCGCGATGATCAGCGGGAATTCGCGATCGGCCTTGTCGTTGAAGGTGAAACGGACGCCGTGGTCGCCGGTCTTTTCGAGCTTTGCGACCCTGGCCATGCGGTCGCTGTAGGGCGGTCGGCCTTTCTCCGTAAAGACGTCATAGCTGAACAGCACGTCCTCGGGCGTCACCGGCTCACCATCGGACCATTTGGCCTTCGGGTTGAGGTGGAACTCGATACTTTTGCGCTCCTGGTCCATGTCGGCGCTATCGGCCAGCAGCCCGTAGAGCGTGAAAGCCTCGTCGGCATTGCGCTGCATCAACGGCTCGAAGACCAGATTGCCGAAGATCGTGTCCATCATGCCGCGCGCCGTCGTGCGCAGGCTTTTGAGGATGAAAGGGTTGAGATTGTCAAAACTGCCGACGACACAATACGTGATCGAGCCACCCTTCGGCGCGTCGGGATTGACGTAGTTGAAATGCGTGTAGTCGGGCGGCAGCGCCGGTTCGCCCTGCATGGCGATCGCGTGCTTCGGCTCGGATGCGGCCGGCTGATGCGAAAGTGCGAGAAACGATGTCGCTGTGATCAGCCAAACAAGAACGCGGCCCATGACCGTCTCCTTAATGGGTCGGCTTGATGATTCGGTGCGCACCCTAGCATGACGTCGCTGCGCGCCGGCCAATCGTGCTTTCAACAATTGCTGACATCGGGCTGGATTCGACACCGCTTGCAGTGTAACACGCCCTCCGAAGTCATTCTGTTGCCTCATTTCGGCAACAGGTAGCTGGACCACACGGCACGAAGAAGCCGGTCCCGGGATCATTTGAGAGGAAGTGCACGACATGACGAGCCTGAACAGCAACGCGTACCGCCTGTCGGTCATGGCCGCTGGCGTGATCGGCTTTCTGGGCGCAGGACTTCCCGCTGCTTCCGCACAGCAGCAACAGCAGATTCCGCAAGGCTGGTTCAAGGCCTGCACCAAGCAGGAAGACGTCGACATCTGCAATGTCCAGAACATCACCACCGCCGGCAACGGCCAGCTGGTCACCGGCGTCAGCCTGATCGAGCTGAAGGGCAAGATAAACCGCAAGGTGTTCCAGGTGACGGTCCCGACCGGTCGTCTGGTGCCTCCCGGCATCGGCCTGCAGATCGATACCGGCAAGGCGCAGAAGCTCGACTATGTCATCTGCTTTCCGGATCGTTGCGTGGCGGAAGTGCCGCTGACCGATCAGCTCGTCGCCGCGTTCAAGAAAGGCCAGGCGATCACGCTCACCTCGGTCAATTTCCAGAATCAGCCCAATCCGATCAAGATCGCCCTGCAGGGCTTCAGCGGCGCCTATGACGGCCCGGCGCTGCAGCAGTCGGATATCGAGGACCGGCAGAAGAAGCTTCAGGATTTCGTCGCCAAGAACAACCAGGATTTCGCCAAGAAGCTCAAGGAAGAGCAGGATAAGGCGAAGACCGCCAACTGATCGGCCGATATCGTCGGATCAACAAAAAGCGGGGTCATGCCCAGGGTCATGCCCCGCTTTTTTTGTGACCGTCGCTCGATCGGTCAGTGCCTGGACTGCCGTTTCGGCTGGTAGCCCCCATCCGGCTTTTTGTCGAACATCTCCTTGATCTGCGGATGCCGGACCGGCTCCCCCGACTGATCCTCGAGCAGATTCTGCTCGGAGACATAGGCGATGTACTCGGTCTCCGAATTCTCGGCGAGCAGATGGTAGAACGGCTGATCCTTGCGCGGCCGCACGTCGGCGGGGATGGCTTCGTACCATTCGTCGGTGTTGGCGAATTGCGGATCGACGTCGAAAATAATCCCCCTGAATGGAAACAGCCGGTGGCGAACCACCTGTCCGATTGCGAATTTGGCTGTTTTCATCGTACTCACCACTGAATTCCTTGGCTTTATTTGGCGCAGACCGCGCCTCAATTCAATCCCGAAGCGTTTGAGCGCGCCCCGAAGCTACGCAGGACGCGACGCAAAGGGTTTGCCGCATGCGGCGAAGTCGATGACCGTCGATAACGCGGATTGTCGGAAGCTGTCAGCGCGCCGGCCTTCGCAGGCCGCCGGCCAGCGCCGCGATGCCGCTGCCGGGACGAAGTCCTTCACGCATGAAAAAAGCACGAAGCGGCGCGAAGCCACCGAGCACGCCGAGCCCGGCCACACGGGCCATCTGGGCCGGCAGCATGTCGGAAAGCAGCGACATGTTGAGCAGATTGACCGCGCTGCTGCGCGCCACAATATCGGGCCGGCGCTTGAAATCGTAAGCTGCCAAGGCCTTGGCGGCTCCCGGATCGTTACGATTTTCACAAGCGATTCCAATCAGATCGTCGACATCCCTGATGCCGAGATTGAGGCCTTGCGCGCCGATCGGGGGAAACACGTGGGCGGCTTCGCCGACCAACGCCATCCGGTTTCGCGCAAAACGCAGCGGCGTCACAGCCGAAAGCGGGTAGATCTGCCGGCCCGGCTCGACCGTCACCCGGCCCAGCATCGACTGCATCTGCTGTTCGATCCGCATCGAAAGCGTTGCATCGTCCAAAGCCGCGAGTTCGGTCGCTGTCTCGGGTTTCACCACCCAGACCAGACTCGAGCGATCGCCGGGCAGCGGGACCTGCGTGAACGGACCGGTCTCGGTGTGGAATTCCGTCGAGGTGAAGGCGTGGTCGCGGCTGTGGCGGAAATTGAGGACAAGGGCTGCCTGCGGATAGGAGCGAGCCGAGGTCGAGATGCCGGCGGCCTGGCGCGCCGGCGACAAGCGTCCGTCTGCTGCGACCGCCAGCGATGCGTCCACCGTGCTGCCGTCGGCCAGGACGGCTCGGGCGTGCTGGGCATCAAGATGCCAGTTCGCCACCATGGACCGTCGCCATTCGATGCCGTCACGCATGGCAACGGCGTTGGCGAGTGCCGGATTGAGGACACTGTTGGGCAGGTTCAGGCCGAACTGGTCCTCGTCGATCTCGCTGGCGCGGAAGGTGACGACCGGACTGCGGATCAACCGGCTGGTTGCGTCGACGATGCGCATGACTTTCAGCGGCGCCGCCTCGGGCTTGATGCCATCGAGCACGCCCAGCCGCTCAAGCACTTTCAAGGCAGGGTTCATCAGGGCCGTCGTGCGGCCATCGGGGGCAGAGGCCTCCGGCCCGACCAGCGTCACCGGGAAACCGGCAGCGGCAAAACCGAGCGCCGCGATCAGTCCTGCCGGCCCCGTGCCAGCAACCAGTATCCGCGCGGTTTGCTCATGCTCCAAGATCGGCTTCCGGTTTGCAATGCGAGGCGGCCACTCGGCCGTCCCGTCGATGAGCATATAGGGCAGATCACGCCGCTTGATCAACGCGGCGATTCGGCCCATTCGGGTGACATGACCGGCCAGCAGGACGACTTCAGCCATCTCGATCGCGCCGGCCGCGCCATGGCCACCATCGCGCGCAATCCTCGCCTGACGGTAAACGTCGTCGTCGGCGCTTGTATCCTGCTTGCCTGGCTATCCCTTGCCGCGATGGCAATCCGTGCCGCCGAAGGGCGGACCGCAGGCGTCAGTACTCCCGGCGACGCGATCCTGCGCAAGCTGCCGCAACCGCCGCTGCCCGATCTCCTGGAACGGTTCTTCACGCTCTGCCTGTCGCCGGCGCCGCTGGACGCAAGCCTCGGACTGCAGGCCGGTGCGCTCGTTTCGATGTGGTTCCTGATGGCGATCGCGACGATGCTGCCTTCAGCCGCGCCGATGATCCGCACTTACTGCGAGATCGCCGATACGGCGCGCATCAAGGGCGAGCCGGCCGTCCATCCGCTGGTGCTGGTCGCCGGCTACCTCAGCGTCTGGCTCGGCGCCTCGGTGACGTTTGCCGCAATGACCTTGGCCGCCCACGCATTCGGCTCGCCCGGTGGGATGCTCGACCCGGTCGTCGGCATTGCCGGCGCGCTGGCGCTTCTGATTGCCGGCCTCTACCAGTTCAGCGGCTTGAAGGAAGCCTGTCTGACAAAGTGCAAGAACCCGTTTTCGATCCTTTTCGCGAACTGGAGCGCAAGGCCGGTCCGCATCTTCCGGCTTGGGGTCGCGCAAGGCCTGTGGTGCCTCGGCTGCTGCTGGGCGCTGATGATGGTGATGTTCGCCGTCGGCGTCATGAACATCTTCTGGATGGCGTTGATCGGGCTGTTCACCCTGATCGAAAAACAAACGGCGAGCAGGGTTCCAACCCGGCTGGCCGGTGCGATACTGCTTGTCTGGGCAGCCGCGCTGCTAGTAGTCTCGCTATGAGTGGGGGAAAATCGATGGCAGATCAGAGCTGGGCAATGAAAGGAGAGCTCGTACTCTCCTGCAATTGCACGGTTTTTTGTCCTTGCGTGCTGTCGCTCGGCAATCATCCGCCGACCGAAGGCTATTGCCAGACCTGGGCTGGGTTCCGCATCGACGCCGGCCATTTCGGCGACGTCGATCTGTCCGGCCTCAATCTCGGGCTGATCATGGAAATCCCCGGGTACATGAGCCGCGGCAACTGGACCGCCGGGCTGTTCGTCGACAAGCGAGCCTCGGTCTACGCGGCCAAGGCGCTGACGAAGATCTTCACCGGCAAGGCAGGCGGAACCACATCGCTGCTCTCAATCCTCGTCGGCAAATTCCTCGGCGTCGAGCAAGTGCCGATCACCTATGAGACGCGTGACAGGACACGTATCTTCCAGATACCCAAGATCATCGACGGGGCGGTGACACCCATCCCCGGCAAGGATCGTGATAAGGATACGGTGATCAGCAATTCGGAATACTGGATCGCGCCCGAGATCATCGTCGCCAGGTCAGACAAGAGCAAGATGCGGGCTTTCGGCCGCAACTGGAATTTTGCCGGCCGTTCGGCCGAGATCTGCAAACTGGATTGGCGGGGCCCGTGAGCAAGAACACAACCGCCCGGAAAGCCGCCAAAAAGATCACGGACCGGATTCCGCGGCCGAAGAAGAAAGTCACCTGGCCGCAGGCGAGGGCGTTCTCCGTCCATCTGCTGACCGCGTCGGGCTCGTTCCTGGCCTTCCTGTCGCTGGTGGCGGCAAGCGAACAGCGCTGGACGGCGATGTTCTGGTGGCTCGGGCTGGCGCTGTTCGTCGACGGCATCGATGGGCCGATCGCGCGAAAGCTCGAGGTGAAGGAGATCCTGCCGACATGGTCGGGCGAACTGCTCGACAACATCATCGACTACGTAACCTACGTCCTGATCCCCGCCTTCGCGCTTTACCAGCGCGGCTTCATGGGCGAGGGCCTGTCATTCCTGTCGGCGGCGATCATCGTCGTCTCCAGCGCCATCTATTATGCCGACACCGGCATGAAGACGAAGGAGAATTTCTTCAAGGGATTCCCCGTGGTCTGGAACATGGTGGTGTTCACGCTGTTCGTGATCGAGCCCGGACAATGGGTTTCGTTCGCTGTGGTGGTGGTGGCCGGCATTCTGACATTCGTCCCGATCAACTTCATCCATCCGGTGCGGGTGGTGCGGTTGCGGCGTATCAATCTTGCGATGACCCTTTTGTGGTGCGCTTTTGGCGCACTTGCCCTTGCACAGGCGGCACTCGCCGCCTTCTACGATCAGATCGGCGTGCTGGGAGAACAAGTCAGCACCTTCACCAAGATCGGCATCACCATCACGGGGCTTTACCTCGCTAGCATTGGTGGCATCATGCAGTTCTTTCCCAATCTCGGTGCCAAGAAGACCTGATCAGCCGGAGGAAGCCTAGCCTATGTCCAAAGCGATCCGCATCCACGCCCATGGTGGCCCTGAAGTCCTGACCTATGAGGACGCCGATCCCGGCCAGCCGGGAGCAGGGCAGATCCTGATCCGGCACACGGCGATCGGCCTTAATTTCATCGATGTCTATCATCGCTCGGGCCTTTATCCGCCGCCCGGCGGGTTCCCGCTTGTCCCTGGCGGCGAAGCCGCCGGCGTCGTGCTGGAGGTCGGCGAGGGCGTC
This sequence comes from Mesorhizobium sp. M1396, assembly GCF_040317725.1. Classification (NCBI taxonomy): domain Bacteria; kingdom Pseudomonadati; phylum Pseudomonadota; class Alphaproteobacteria; order Hyphomicrobiales; family Phyllobacteriaceae; genus Mesorhizobium; species Mesorhizobium sp. M1396. The sequence goes on from NZ_JAMYLA010000003.1 coordinate 93,736, forward strand.
GAGTGGCTGAAGCCTGGCGATCGCATCGCCTATGCCGTGACGACGGGAGCCTACGCGCAAGAGCGCGTCATCGACGCCAGCCGCGTCGTCAAGGTGCCGGATGGCATCAGCGACGAACAGGCCGCCGCGATGATGCTGAAAGGCATGACCGCCGAGTATCTGCTGCGCCGGACGTTCAAGGTGAAGGCGGGTGACACGATCCTGTTCCATGCCGCGGCAGGCGGTGTCGGATTGATCCTCGGCCAATGGGCCAAACATCTCGGCGCGACCGTCATCGGCACCGCCAGTTCGTCCGACAAGATCGAACTCGCCAAGGCGCACGGCTTCGACCACGTCATCAACTACAAGGACCAGGATTTCGTCGCCGGCGTCGCCGCCATCACCGACGGTAGGAAATGCGACGTCGTCTACGATTCGGTCGGCAACGACACGTTTCCGGCTTCACTCGACTGCCTGAGGCCGCTCGGCATGTTCGTCAGCTTCGGCCAGTCCTCGGGGCCGATCCCGCCATTCAGCATATCCTTGCTGGCGCAGAAGGGCTCGTTGTTCGCAACCCGGCCGACGCTGTTCGTCTACAATGCAAAGCGCGAGGACCTCGAAGCCTCCGCCGCGGCCTTGTTCGAGGTTGTGCTCAGTGGCGCCGTCAAGATCAAGATCAACCAGCGTTACGCGCTCAAGGACGCGGGCAGGGCGCATTCCGACCTCGAGGGCCGCAGGACAACAGGGACGACCATTCTCATCCCTTAGAGACTGGTTGGAAACTCTGCTCTGGCGGCCAAAACAGTCTCTTGGTCCGTTCTTGCTTGCTATCCCTTGAATTTCCGCTGAAATTCTTGAAGCTCTTTCAAGACGCGTGCCGCTTTCCGATAAGAGCCGGCCGCGCCTACCATGCTTGCGGGAACACAGAACATGTCTGGCTAACCAGATGGGAGGCACTGTGAGTGCAAATCAGGACGGCACGAACCTGCTCGAGGTCCGTGGTCTCACCAAGATATTCGGCACGCTGACGGCGTGCGATCATATCGATCTCGACATCGCCAGGGGTGAAATCCACGCTTTGCTCGGCGAAAATGGCGCTGGCAAGTCGACGCTGGTCAAGATGCTGTTCGGCTCGCTGGAGCCCAATTCCGGCGAGATTTTCTGGAACGGCCAGGCGGTCAGGATTTCCAGCCCCGGCGTCGCGAAAAAACTCGGCATCGGAATGGTGTTCCAGCATTTTTCGCTGTTCGAGGCGCTGACCGCGGCCGAAAACATCGCGCTGTCGTTGGACGACGGCTCGCCGATCAGCAGCATCGCGGCCAAGGCGAGAGCGCTTTCCTTCAGCTATGGCCTGCCGCTCGATCCTGAATCGCTGGTCGGCGACCTGTCGGTGGGCGAGCGCCAGCGTATCGAGATCATCCGCTGCCTGCTGCAGACGCCGCAGCTTATCATCCTGGACGAGCCGACCTCGGTGCTGACGCCGCAGGAAGCCGACAAGCTGTTCGAGACGCTGGAGCGTTTGCGTTCGGAAGGCAAATCCATCCTCTACATTTCGCACCGGCTCGAAGAGGTCAAGCGCATCTGCGACCGCGCCACCGTGCTGCGGCATGGCAAGGTCGTCGGCCACTGCAACCCGCGCGAGGAAACCGCTTCGTCGCTGGCTCGCATGATGGTTGGCAATGAGGTGCAGGCCGTGGTGCGCGCACCGGTCGAAGGCATCGCCACGGCGCAATCGCTGCTCGAAATCCGTAACCTCAGCCGCAAGCCGGCGACGCCGTTCTCGATACCGCTCAAGAACATCAGCCTGAACGTCCGCGCCGGCGAGGTGATCGGCATAGCCGGCGTCGCCGGCAACGGCCAGGGCGAGTTCTTCGAATCCGTCTCCGGCGAGGTGTTGCAGCAGGATGCCGCCTCGGTGCGCATCCGCGGCAAGGATGCGGGCGGCCTCACCATCACCGGACGCCGCCTGCTGGGCGCCGCCTTCGTGCCGGAAGAGCGGCTCGGCCACGGTGCCGCGCCGCGCATGAAGCTTTCCGAGAACCTGCTGCTGTCGCGCCATGCCACCGACGGAAAGGCCTTTGTCAGCGGCGGCGGAATGGTCAACAGCGCCGCCATCCAAGCCGCCGCCCAACGCATCATCGAGGCAATGGACGTGCGCAAGAGCGCGCCGGATCCGGAGGCTGCGGCACTTTCGGGCGGCAATCTGCAGAAATTCATCGTCGGCCGCGAACTCGACCGCCGGCCAAGCGTCATGGTGGTCAACCAGCCGACCTGGGGCGTCGACGCAGGTGCTGCCGCCCACATCCGCCAGGCCCTGATCGAGCTGTCGCGCAGCGGATCGGCGGTGCTGGTGATCAGCCAGGATCTCGATGAACTGTTCGAGATATCGGATGCGATCGCGGTCATGCACAATGGCGCGCTGTCCAAGCCGCTGCCGATCGCCGAAGCGACCTTCGAGAAGGTCGGCTTGCTGATGGGCGGCGCCGAACCCGGTCACGCCGAACACACGCTGGAGACGGCATGATGCGCCTCGAACTCGTCAAACGCCCACAGCGCTCTCAGCTGTTTTCGGCCCTGTCGCCATTCATCGCCTTTGCGCTGACGATCATCGCCGGCGCCATCATGTTCGCGCTGCTCGGCGTCAATCCGTTGACCGCTTTCCGCGTCTATTTCATCGAGCCGGTCAGCCAGCTCTGGCAGCTGCATGAACTGGCGATCAAGGCCGCTCCCCTCATCCTGATCGCTGTCGGCCTGTCGGTCTGCTACAAGGCCAATGTCTGGAACATTGGTGCCGAAGGACAGTTCATCCTCGGCGGCATCGTCGGCTCGATCATTCCGGTGTTGTTTCCGCGGTTCGAAGGCCCATTGGTGCTGCCGCTGATGCTTCTGCTCGGCATGGTCGGCGGAGCGGCCTATGCGGCAATCCCGGCCCTGCTCAAAACGCGCTTCGGCACCAACGAAATCCTGACCAGCCTGATGCTGGTCTATGTCGCCCAGCTCTTCCTCGACTGGCTGGTGCGCGGGCCGTGGCGCGATCCGCAAGGCCATGGTTTTCCGCAGACGATCCAGTTCGGCGACTCCGCCGTGTTGCCGGAGTTGATGCCGGACGCGGGGCGGGCGAACTGGGGTTTCGTCTTCGCGTTGGTCGCCGCGGTGCTGATTTGGATCCTGATGAGCCGCATGCTGAAGGGTTTCGAGGTGCGCGTGCTGGGCTCAAGCCCGCGCGCAGGGCGTTTCGCCGGCTTCGGCCTCAACCGCATGGTGTTCTTCGCCTTCCTGCTGTCGGGTGCGTTGGCAGGGCTTGCCGGCATCTCGGAAGTCTCGGGCGCGATCGGCCAACTGCAGCCGGTCATTTCGCCCGGCTACGGCTTCACCGCCATCATCGTGGCGTTCCTCGGCCGCCTCAACCCGCTCGGCATCGTTGCCGCTGGCCTGGTGCTGGCACTGACCTATCTCGGCGGTGAAGCGGTCCAGAGCGCACTCGGCATTTCCGACAAGGTGGCGCGGGTGTTCCAGGGCATGCTTTTGTTCTTCGTGCTCGGCTGCGACACGCTGATCCACTACCGCATCCGGCTGGTCGGCCTGGCGCTGACAAAACCGGAGGGTGCCGCGAAACTCGAATCGGCGCCAAAGCTGAAGGAAGCCCGTTGATGGACATCACCGTAAACATCCTTCTGACCATCGCCACGGCGGCAACGCCGCTGCTGATCGCGGCGATCGGCGAACTGGTGGTCGAGCGCTCCGGCGTGCTCAATCTGGGCGTCGAAGGCATGATGATCATGGGCGCCGTTGGCGGCTTTGGCGTCGGTCATCTCACGGGATCACCCTGGATCGGCCTCCTGGCGGCAATAGCCCTGGGCGCCGTGTTCTCGCTGCTGTTTGCCGTCATGACGCTGTCGCTGGCCACCAACCAGGTGGCGACCGGCCTGTCGCTGACGCTGCTCGGCCTTGGCCTCTCCGGCATGATAGGGACGAGCTTCGTCGGTCAGCCCGGCGAACGGCTGCCCAATCTCGACATTCCCGGCCTGACCTCGATCCCGGTGATCGGCCGATTGCTGTTCGGCCAGGACCCGATCTTTTACATCTCGATTGCGCTCACCGCCGCCGTCATGTGGTTCCTGTTCAAGACCCGGACCGGACTGACGCTGCGCTCGATCGGCGACAGCCACACGTCCGCTCATGCGCTTGGTATCCACGTCATCCGCTACCGCTATCTCGCGGTGATCTTCGGTGGCGCCTGCGCCGGTCTCGCCGGCGGCCACCTGTCGCTGGTCTACACGCCGCAATGGGTTGAGAACATGAGCGCCGGCCGCGGCTGGATCGCGCTGGCGCTGGTGGTGTTCGCCTCGTGGCGGCCATGGCGGGTGCTGGCCGGCGCCTACATCTTCGGCGCGGTGTGGATCGGCCAGCTTCATGCACAGGCTTTTGGCATTCCAGTGCCCTCGCAGTTCCTTTCTTCGCTGCCCTATCTGGCAACCGTCGTGGTTCTCGTTCTAATCTCGCGCAACAAGCGTCTGACGATGATGAACACGCCGGCTTCCTTGGGGCAGCCATTCGTTCCGGATCGTTGACAACAAAAACAAACGGGAAGCTCCAAGGCTTAACTCAGAGAGGTAACACAATGAAAAAACTGCTTATTGCCCTGATGACCACGACCGCCGCCCTATCGCTGGCGGCGACCGCCGAGGCCGCGGACAAGCTGAAGGCATGCTGGGTCTATACCGGTCCGATCGGCGACTTCGGCTATTCCTACCAGCACGACCAGGGCCGTCTCGAGGTGGAGAAGGCGCTGGGCGACAAGGTCGAGACCGCCTATCTCGAAAACGTCTCGGAAGGCCCCGACGCCGACCGTGCTTTCGAGCGCCTGGCGCGCGAAGGCTGCAAGATCATCTTCGGCACGTCCTTCGGCTTCATGGATCCGGAAGTGAAGATCGCCAAGAAATTTCCCAAGGTGATGTTCGAGCACGCAACCGGCTACAAGACCGGTGACAATCTCGGCATCTACAATGCGCGTTTCTATGAAGGCCGCTATGTGCTCGGCCAGATCGCCGCCAAGCAATCGAAGGCGGGCGTTGCCGGCTACATCGTTTCCTTTCCGATCCCCGAAGTGGTGATGGGCATCAATTCCTTCATGCTCGGCGCGCAGTCGATCAACCCGAACTTCAAGGCCAAGATCGTCTGGGTGAACTCGTGGTTCGACCCGGGCAAGGAAGCCGATGCCGCCAAGGCGCTGTTCGACCAGGGCGCCGACATCATCGTCCAGCACACCGATTCGACCGCTGCCCTGCAGGTGGCCGAGGAGCGCAAGCTGCACGGCTTCGGCCAGTCCTCGGACATGATCAAGTTCGCGCCGCACGCGCAGCTGACCTCGCTCACCGACGAATGGGGTCCGTACTATATCAGCCGCGTCCAGGCAGCCCTCGACGGCACCTGGAAGCCGGACAATGTCTGGCTCGGCATCAAGGACGGCGCGGTCAAGCTCGCCCCCTTCACCAACATGCCCGACGACGTGAAGGCGATGGCCGAAGCCACCGAAAAGAAGATCGCCGACGGCTGGAACCCCTTCACCGGGCCGATCGCCAAGCAGGACGGCACGCCCTGGCTGAAGGACGGCGAAGTCGCCGACGACGGCACGCTGCTCGGCATGAACTTTTATGTGAAGGGTGTCGACGACAAGCTGCCGCAATAAGCGGCGCGAGATATCAAAGTGAGGAGGGCGCCGCGCGGCGCCCTTTTTCATTCGGCGGGCTGTGCCCCGGCAAAGACGCGGCGAAATCGCGCCAGCCCAGTATCAACCGCGCGGCCGAGCCATGTCCTGAGCAGCCGCTGAGCCGGTCGTTCGCAGTTGCGCCAGATCGCCCACGAAACAACCAGCATGAGCGCCACGCAGCCGAGGGCGGCAAACCATTTGCCGACCAGGGGTGCCGCGGCATTGATGGCGAGATAGCCGATGTTCTGATGCAGGAGATAGAGCGGATAGGTCAGGCCACCCAGCGCAAGGGTGAGTGCCGACGGCCTCACGCGGTTGCGCAACAGCACCGCGCCGATCAAGGCCGCGTGCATGACGACATTGATGACGACGAGATCGGCCGAAGAAACCGCGATGCCGTAGTGGCCCTGCATCCAGTGCTGCGTCACGGACAGCGTGCCGCAGGAGATCAGGAACGATGCGGCAAGCAGCAGCAAAGCCGGTAGTGAACGGCCGTGTGCATGGATGTGGTGGAGCACCACGCCGGCGGCGAAGAAAGGTCCGAACTCGGTTATGAACAGCAGCCTTGCCACGCCGCTGCCGATGAAGAACTCGTTCAAGGCCGAGATGGCCAGCCAGATGAAGATCAGCTTCAGCTTGCGTTTCTGGAACAGCCCGGTGAGGAGGGCCAGCGTCACCCATCCGTAGAACACCAGTTCAAGCACGATCGACCAATAGACGCCGTCCATGAAGGGTTGGCCGAAGGCCGGTGCGAACATAGACAGATTGGCGGCATACTGGCTGAAAGAGGCCGGAAGCAGCGGTGAGCCAGCCAGAAAGACGATCGCGAAGGTGATCGTCATGCAGAGCAGGAAGCCGGGATATAGGCGAACGAAACGTGCGATCGCGAACTGGTCCCAGCTGCGATTTTCCGCCGACCAGGCAATGACGAACCCGCTGATCAGAAAGAACAGATTGACGCCGAGATAGCCGTAGAGGGCGAGCGGCGCGGCGAGCGGATAACCCTCGGCGAGAAAGCCTTCGGCGGCCGCGCCGCGGAAGAAATAGTGAAAGAACACAACGGCAAGTGCTGCCGCCAGCCTGAGCAGATCCAGCGTCGCGATGTAGTCTTGCCTGGGAGGTCTGATGTCCATCCGGATTGCCGCATCCACGATCCGGAAACCATAGAGCGGATCGCGGCTGAGCGGGTTAAGCGGCCTGAATTATCGCCAGATGTAGTAAATAGACGGCGTACCGATCCCGTCAGACCGCCGAACCGTAGAGGTCATAGGCATCGGCGCGGTCGATCTTGACGGTGACAATGTCACCTTGACGCAGCGGGCGCCGCGACTGGATGTGGACTGCGCCATCGATCTCGGGCGCGTCGTATTTGGTGCGGCCCTTTGCCGATGTGCCGTGCGCCTCGTCGATCAGCACCGGCAAGCGCTTGCCGACTTTCTTGGCCAGCTGCGTCGCCGAAATCTTCTGCTGGCGCTGCATGAAGCGGTGCCAGCGCGCCTCCTTGATCTCCTGCGGAACCTGGTCGAGACCGAGATCGTTGGAGCGGGCGCCCCGGACCGGCTCGTATTTGAAGCAGCCGGCGCGGTCGATCCTGGCCTCATCGAGCCAGTCGAGCAGCATCTCGAAATCGTCGTCCGTCTCGCCGGGGAAACCGACGATGAAGGTGGAGCGGATGGCGAGATCCGGGCAAATCTCGCGCCAGCCGCGAATGCGCTCGAGGGTCTTTTCGCCATGTGCCGGGCGCCGCATGTTCTTCAGCACTTGGGGGGAGGCGTGCTGGAACGGGATATCGAGATAGGGAAGGATCTTGCCCTCGGCCATCAGCGGGATGACGTCGGCGACATGCGGGTAGGGGTAGACATAGTGCATGCGCACCCAGATGCCGAGCTTGCCCAGTTCCTCGGAAAGGTCGAGGAACTTCGCCCGCACTTCGCGGTCGCCGAACATGCTGGTCTGGTACTTGATGTCGATGCCGTAGGCGCTGGTGTCCTGCGAGATGACCAGGAGTTCCTTGACGCCGGCCTTGGCCAATTTCTCGGCCTCGCGCAGCACATCGGCCGCCGGCCGCGAGACGAGGTCGCCACGCAGCGCGGGAATGATGCAGAAGGTGCAGCGGTTATTGCAGCCTTCGGAAATCTTGAGATAGGCGTAGTGGCGCGGCGTCAGCTTGACGCCTTGCGGCGGCAAGAGATCGATATAGGGGTCGTGCGAAGGCGGTGCGGCCTCATGCACGGCTGCCATCAAGCTCTCATAGGCCTGCGGTCCGGTTATCGCCAGCACGTTGGGGTGCCTCTCGCGAATGACATCCGGCTCGGCGCCGAGGCAGCCGGTAACAATGACCCGGCCATTCTCCGAAAGCGCGGAGCCGATGGCATTGAGCGACTCGTCGCGGGCGGAATCGAGGAAGCCGCAGGTGTTGACGACGACAAGGTCGGCACCGTCATGCTTGCGTGCGATCTCGTAGCCTTCGGCGCGCAGGCGCGTGATGATGCGCTCCGAATCCACAAGGGCCTTCGGGCATCCAAGACTGACAAAACTCACGCGGGGAGCGGACATATAAGGTTTTCCGGGCTTTTCAGGATTGCCGGGCCAGTACCACACTTATTACGGCATTGGTATGGGCACGCCTGCGATGCGGCAAAACGCACTGCGAATATGCTTTTCCGGATCGAAGACGCGGCGGACAGCCGCCTCAGCTGACCGCGCCGTTTACATGCGGCCAGACTTCCACCGCACCGCGATAGACCATGTCCACCGCGACATAGAGAATGATCAACAGACCGACATAGGCGATCCAGCGGTGGCGCTGCAGCAGTTTTGCGATGAAAGTCGCGGCGAGGCCCATCAGCGCGATCGACAGCACGAGGCCGATGACCAACACCGGAAAATGATCGCGCGCGGCACCCGCGACCGCCAGCACGTTGTCGAGCGACATCGACACGTCGGCGACGACGATCTGCAAGGCCGCCTGGCCGAGCGTCTTGCGCTTCGCCTTGCCGGCCACCTTTTTGTCGCTGTTGAGATCGGAGTTCGACAGCGCCTCGGTCGCTTCCAGCTCATCGGCATGCGACGTGCGCAGCTCGCGGTACATCTTCCAGCAGACCCACAGCAGCAAGATGCCGCCGGCCAGCAGCAGGCCGACGATCGCCAGCAGCTTGACGGTGACCGCGGCAAAACCGATGCGCAGCACCGTTGCCGCCAGCACGCCGATGAGGATCGCCTTCTTGCGTTGTTCGGCCGGCAGGCCGGCAGCGGCAAGGCCGATGACGATCGCGTTGTCGCCGGCAAGCACGAGGTCGATGGCGATGACCTGGAGCAGGGCGGTCAGACTGGCAGCGCTGAAAATGTCCATCGACCGGAAGCCCTTGCTGATTTGCCGAGTGTTCGTCGATTATCCAGACGGCCCTAACTTGGTGGTCCCTTGGCGTCAAGGGACCACTCGTGGCGACATCACTGAAGCGCCGTTACGTCAAATCTGGATCAGAGGCCCTGCGGCGCTCATCGACAGCAGGGCAAAACCATGGCCGATCGAAGATCAATCGTAGAGATTATACTTTGCCCAATCGGCTTCCGGAATCTCGTCGCCGATCCGGTAGCGGAACTGCAAAACTTCCATATGGTCGGGCGCCGTCTGGCACTTGAATTTCAGCCGGTACCATTGCCCCTTGCTGCGAAACGCAGCGCCCGGGCTTTTGATTGCATCAGCGCCCATCTCTGGCGTCGCGAAGGCGTAGGCGACGACGCGATCGGCCTTGAACTTGCGATCGTCGTGAGTGATCCGGTCGAGCACTTCGGCGTCACAACGCTGTTCAAGGCGGGTTTGGGGATCGAGTTTCATCAGGCCGGCGCGCAATGCACTGTCCATTGCGCTGGCTGGAAAACTTAGTGTCACAGACGCCAAGGCGGTCATGCAGAACTTCTTCATGGGCGGGACAAGCACCATATTTTGTCGGAGAAATCAACCAAGGGGACCGCCTCGGACCCCGCAGGCATCATCAATCAAATGGTCGATGCGTTCAAAATTGCGTGTCGGGATTCAGAGTGCGATGCCTGCGGCCAACGGACCAGCGACGCACGGCCGGCATCCGTGAGATCGTAGAGGCCTCGGTCGACACGCGCGAACCATCCATAGACATTGTGCTGCAGGATTTTCGGCGCGATCGGCGTCACCGCCTTCAGATCGCGCGGCCGCCTGGGTCCGTCCACCATCGCGGCGGCGCAGGCGAGGGCGCTTTGCCGATAGGCCGTCATGATCGGATTGCGTGATCCTCCTCCCGCAACAGGATCGCCGCGCCGGCGCTGGTGCTCGTCGACCAGGCGGGAGCGCCGGCGCGCATTCTTGCGCGGCGCCAGCGCGATCGGGCTGAGAAGCACCTCGACCCGGTCGGTCGCGGTCACGCCAAGCAGGCCGAAGCCAAGGCGGCGGCAGAGATTGCGAAACCGTGCATCGCTTTCGCGGCCCTTGCCCCGGGCCGACATGCGCGCGGCCAACCAAACCTCGTCGCAGGCCGCGGCGCGATCGACACCTTGCAGCACCAGTTCGAGATTGAACTGCAGCTTCAGTTCGCAGATGACGACGACGGGCGGCTCACCTTCGCGCAGCGCGACGATGTCGCAGCCGCCGATCTCGCCTTTGACGACGAAGTCGAGGCTTTCGAGGAACCGCTTCACCGGCGCATAGAGTGAGGTCTCGTTCATGCTTCGAAGGTTTAGCCGATTCGACGCGAAAAGCCTCCCGCGGGTGCGGCCTCTTACGGCACGCCCGAAACCCGTCGATGTCAGGCTTCGGTGCTCGGCGCGGCTCGATTCAATGGCTTCCCGCGGGACAGGAGCGGATAGGCGATCTGACCGAAGTAGGTGGAGGGGATCGGATCGTCGACGCCGTACTTCTCCGGCACCTTGTCAGCGGTGATATTGTAGGTACCGAACATGACATCGAGGAAAGGCAACTGCCCGGCGAAGTTCTTGTCGTAGGCTTCGCGCTGGTTGGCATGGTGCCAGCGATGGAACTGCGGGCTGGCGATCAGCCATTTCAAAGGGCCGAACGGAATCCGCACGTTTGAATGAACAAGCAGCGTGTGCCCGAGGTAAATGATATACGCCGATGTCGGAGATCAGGATGATTTCCGCAACCTGCAGCGGGCGCTAAGACAGAAACTATCAAACTGTTTGATTTTATTAAATTTTCTTCGGTTTTTGGCGGAGGAAGTGGGATTCGAACCCACGGTGAGCTTGCACCCACGCCGGTTTTCAAGACCGGTGCCTTAAACCGCTCGGCCATTCCTCCATCGTGACTTTTCAATCACTTAAACGCTACGCTGTCGGCTGGTTTTGACCTGTTGGCACCTGATTGGGCACCGAAGGCGTTCCCGAACGGTTCGCGCTTCATTCCTGTAGTGCGGCGTTGAGGGCTGCGTCAACCACTGCTGCGGCACCTTCCTGCCGCCTGGGCAGCATGTGCGCATAAATATTCAGCGTGACCGACGGATTGGCTTGGCCGGCCCTGGCAGAGACGCCCCGAGGCAGCTGCGTCCTGCGGCACGCCAGCGGCTCCTGCCTCCCGAGCGAATTCCTTTGAAAACGGGCGAGGGCCGCGCATGGCACAATCGCGACTGGAAGCTGACATTCGATCGGACCAAATCGCCTTGACGGAACATTAGCGATCTCTAACTGTTGTGGTTGCGGCAGGCGATGCTCACCCCATCGCCGCTGATCGGGATACGCACCGCCCCGATCGGCCCGCGCCTCCGCAAGTGGCGCGGGCCTCGGGCCCTGGGGAGGGATAGGATGACGGATATCCCGGCGACAACCTACGTCGTGAGCGTATTCGAGAAGCCGCATTGGCGGACCATACTGACCACCAAGGACAAGACCAAAGCCCTGGCGATGGCCAAAGAGATCGGCGACAAGGTGCGGGTTGAAGAAATTACGCCGAAGCCGAAGAAGCGTTAGGGCCGGCCCGTTAGGCGATGCAAGGGGAAGCCTGAAACCCCAGCCGATGAAAAACCCGCCACGAGAGCGACCCGCGGCGGGCTTTTGGAGTGGCTACATCCCTAAGGAATCGACCGCTTGTAGTTGTATTGTGAACCGCGTGATCGCGTTAGCCTATGGTGTGATCGCGGAAGCGGAGCCCGAGCACCGGTGCGGTTAGTGACCCGTAATGGGTCAATCAATTTGGCACTGGAATTGCGTTGAGACGATTGTGGGTAGGGGAAGGGCCTGTCGCTTCGCAAATGAGGCGGCGGGCCTTCGCTTAAGCGGTCTCGTCGATATGGCGCATACATGCCGACCATATCGCGTGCCTGAAACGCCAGACCGCGCCGGCCGCGGATAAACGCAAGCCGGCTCCCCGAAGGGAGCGGCTTGACGACTTCAGCAAGAGGAGAATGGCCGGCAACCTACTCGGGTTGCAGAGTTTCCCGAAGGCGCCGGCCCAGCGAATCGACCCGAGTCGTGATCGCGGAAGGCTAGCGCGCCGATTGTTTCTTGGCGTGTGCGGCGACCGCACAGAGGAAAGCCAATGCGGCGGCATCGCAGGCCGTCCGAGATGGGCCTTTGGCGAAAAGAACGGCGTCCGCGGCTCGTATCGTTAAGCCATGTTTTTTGGCGAAAGAGGTGACTTCGTAAGGCTGATTGTCTTCAGATAGATGGCCGAGGCCGAAATCGTAATTCATGCGACTACATCCTCCCAGTTCGGTACCTTTTCCCTCCTCGCCCTGAGGCAAAATTAACAGCCGGCGTGTCGCGCGAGTCTAGCAACTAGGGATTGTGTAAAACGATATAACTCCGAACCGACTGCATTTTGTTGTCGTCGATAATGCCGGCCTCGCCGTCGGGCCAGGAGGTGGTCACTTTGGGCGGCTTCCGCAACCTGGCGCCGGTGCCTTCGCCATTCGTTATGTCGACATTGTGGGCTGCGTACGCAGCGAGGCAAAGGCCGTGACCTTTCACGGTGCTCGGCACGGTGATGGCGTCACAATCTTGCCCGGTTCCGGCCACAATCGGTTAATATCGTGATAAACAATTCCTGCGCACAAAGGACCGGGGTTCAAGGCGTCGTCGGTATTTGTCGAGTGAGTGTTTTGGCTCCTCTGATGCTTGAACGCGGCGTCTTAGGTCGAGACTGAAGGGGACATCAGGAAAATGCAGGCTGTGACGCACCCGCGTCTTCGTCGCGCTGCCACGGTCGCGTTGTTTGCCATGTCGGCCGCCTTGCTGGCGGCTTGCGCGTCGCAGCCTGAGTCCAAAGCGATGGTCTACAAGAAGACCCGCTCCAAGGAATATTTCTCCGAATCCGAATATGGCGTGAAGGCAAGCCCGCGTGTGTTCTCCCAGAACGGGCGCATGCAACGCGGCGGCGGCAGGGATCAGCTCGGCAAGCCCTACCAGGTCCGCGGCAAGTGGTATTACCCGAAGGAAGACAAGCGCTACGCCAAGGTCGGCCTGGCCTCCTGGTATGGCGATGCCTTCCATGGCCGGCTTACCGCCAATGGCGAAGTCTACGACATGACCCACCTGACGGCGGCGCATCCGACCATGCCGCTGCCAAGCTACGCCCGTGTCACCAATCTCAAGACCGGCAGTTCGGTCATCGTTCGCGTCAACGATCGCGGCCCGTATCACGAAGGCCGCATCATCGATGTGTCGGAGCGCGCCGCCCAGATGCTTGATTATGCCAATATCGGCACCGCTCAAGTGAAGGTCGAGTATGTCGGCCGTGCACCGCTCGAAGGCGATGACGACCAGTATCTGATGGCCTCCTACCACCCCGGCAACAGGGCGCCTGATCCGTCGGACGGACTGCCGAGCGGCGTCATGGTGGCCATGAACGGGCCGTCGCCAAGCCTGCCTGCCGGCACTGCCGCCGTGCCGTTTCCGGGTCAGTTGACCGATTCCGGCCAGCCGGTCATGTCGGCGCGGTCACCGGCCTTTGGCGATCTGGCGCTGCCCGATTTCGGACCGATCGTGCCGGAACGCCCGGAGATCAGCCTGCCGCGGCAATCACCGTTTGCGGTGGCTTCGCTGTCCTACGCGGACGAGCGGGTGGAACGCGCCTCCAACGCCTTCGCCGCGCTGGGTGGCGAGGGCATGTCGCCGGCCGATGTCCTTCAATCATGGAAGCGACAGCCGCCAGGTTCGGCTACCGACTACGTCGCTGCCGGCTCGTTCGAGGATGCAGCGCAGGCCAAGCGCATTGCCGCTCAGCTTGCCGCATTCGGCAAGATCGAGATCCAGCGCTCGGAACTCGATGGCCAGGACTGGTATTCGGTCAATCTCTATCCCGATGGCCAACGCAATCTGGACGATTTGCTGCAGGCAGCATGGTCGCATGGCGCGCCGGATGCGCTGGCTGTGCGCAACTGAGCGCAAGCCGGTTCGGATTTCCGCTGCGCGGTTGATCCGCCGCGCAAAAAGCCTGATAGTTTTCGCGGGCTTGCCGGCCGTGCCGGCCAATGGGTCGAACATCATGCAATTGCGCTTGCTCCAGCCTCTCGCCGGGCTTCTGGTTTTTGGCCTGCTGCTGTTTTCCCAGGCTCCAGCCCGTGCGCAGCTGTTCGAGACCAAGGCTACGCAGGTCTTCATGATCGATGCCGAGACCGGGACGGTGCTGTTTTCGAAGGATGCCGACAAGCCGATACCGCCGGCTTCGTTGGCCAAGCTGATGACCATGGAAGTGGTGTTCAACGCCATCAAGTCCGGCCGCCTGAAGCTCGACGATACGTTCGTGGTCAGCGAAAACGCCTGGCGCAAGGGTGGCGCGCCTTCGGGAACATCGACGATGTTTGCCAAGCTCAAGTCGGCGATCCGGCTCGAGGACCTGATTCAGGGCGTGATCGTGCAGGCGGCCAATGATGGCTGCATCGTCATCGCCGAAGGCATGTCCGGGTCCGAGGACAATTTTGCCGCGCAGATGACCGAACGCGCCCGCCAGATCGGCCTCAAGACATCGACTTTCGTCAATTCGACCGGCCTGCCGGCGGATGGCCAGCAGACGACTGTGCGTGAACTGGCGCAGCTGGCCGTGCACCTGTGGCGCGACTATCCGGATTTCTATCGCTACTACGGCCAGAAGGATTTCACCTGGAACAAGATCTCACAGAGGAACCGCAATCCGCTGCTGGCGATGGATATCGGCGCCGATGGCCTGGCGGTTGGTGCGAGCGAGGCGTCTGGCTTCGGCATCGTCGGTTCAGTCAGCCATAATGGCAGGCGGGTGATCGCGGCGATGAGCGGCCTGGCCTCCGACAAGGAGCGCGCCGAGGAGGCGCGAAAGCTGCTCGACTGGTCCGTTCGCTCCTTCGAGAAGACCGAAATCTTCGCCAAGGACGAAGTGGTTGGAGAAGCCCAGGTTTTCGGCGGCGCGAAATCCGGGGTGGCGCTGAAGGCCAAGGGCCCGATCGACATCTTCCTGCCGATCACCAACCGCGACAAGCTGACGGCCAGGATCGTCTACAACGGCCCGGTCGCGGCACCGGTGGAGGAGGGGCAGCCGGTGGGCGCGCTGCGCGTCTGGATCGGCGACACGCTGAGCCAGGAGACACCGCTTTTCGCCGCCGAGTCGATCAGCGTCGGCACACTGCCGCAGCGCGCGCTCGACGCTGTCAAGGAACTGGCGGTCGGCTGGCTGCGCTAATACATGTCGCTCAAAAGTAGTCCCGGTTTTTGGGGAAACGACATGCATAAAAGCAAAGATTGACGGCATGGACGTTTCGTCGAACGCGGACTATCTAGAGCGCTACAATCCCATTCAGGCATGGACAAGAAGGCCTCTCGGTTGGCACGCGGATTTTTCATCACCTTCGAAGGCGGCGAAGGAGCAGGCAAGTCGACGCAGATCGAGCGGCTGGCCAGGAAGATGCGCGCCAAGAAATACGATGTCCTCCTTACCCGTGAACCGGGCGGCTCGCCGGGCGCCGAAGCGGTCAGGCATGTGCTGCTTTCGGGCGCCGCCGAACCGTTCGGGCCGAAGATGGAAGCGCTGCTTTTCGCCGCCGCGCGTTCCGACCATGTCGAGCAGGTCATCCGGCCGGCGGTCGAGCGTGGCTCCATCGTGCTTTGCGACCGCTTCCTGGATTCCTCGCGCGTCTACCAGGGGGTCACCGGTGGCATCGATCCGGCGTTCATGGATGCGCTGGAGCAGGTCGCCGTCAACGGCATGATGCCCGACATGACCCTGATCTTCGACATCGATCCGGCGGAAGGCCTCAGGCGCGCAACGCTGCGGCGCGGTACCGACGCAGACGCCGACCGCTTCGAAAAGGAGACGCTGGCGATCCATCAGGCTCGCCGCGAGGCATTTCTGGCGATCGCCGCGGCCGAGCCGGAGCGCTGTATCGTGGTCGACGCGGCCGCCGAGCCGGATGCGGTCGAGAATGTCGTCACCGCCGCCGTGTTCGCGGCGCTCGAAGCGAGAACGCCGGCGCGCAGCAGGCAGGCGACACCGGCATGATCTTCGAACGCATCGCACCCGAGCAGCACGACACGCTGGACGGCGTGCCCGAGCCATCCGAAACGCCGCGCCTAGTCGGACACCGGCAGGCCGCTGATATGCTCACCGCCGCTTACCGTGCGGGAAAGCTGCCGCATGCGCTGATCTTCTCCGGACCGGTCGGCATCGGCAAGGCGACGCTCGCCTTCCACCTTGCGCATCATCTCTTGAAGCACCCGGATTTCGCGCAGGCGCCGGAAAGCCTTGCCATTCCCGATCCGGCCTCGTCGCTGTTTCGCCAGATCGCCACCGGGGCGCATCCTGGCGTGCTGCATCTGACCCGGCCGCTGAACGACAAGACCAAGAGCTTCAAGACCGTCGTCACCGTCGATGAAATCCGCAAGGTCAACCGCTTCCTGTCGCTGACCTCGCATGACGGTAGCTACCGGGTCGTCATCGTCGACCCGGCCGATGACATGAACACCAATGCCGCCAATGCCTTACTGAAGAATCTTGAGGAGCCGCCGGCACGAACGCTGTTCATCCTGGTTGTCCATGCTCCGGGCAGCCTGTTGCCGACGATCCGGTCGCGCTGCCAGATGGTGCGATTGACGCCGCTCGACGCCGACGAGCTGATGGCGGTGCTGGAAACGGCGTAACGGCCGCCGCCGCATGATCCGGCGGCGCGGGCGGCCCTGGTCGGCCGGGCAGGCGGCAGCGCGCGCAACGCGATCCTGTTGACGCAGTATGGTGGGCTGGAGATCGCCTCGACGCTCGATGCCCTGGTCACGGGCAGAAAGAGCGATGTCGGCGGCGCGTTTCGCCTTGCCGAGGCTGTGGCCGGCCGCGACCAGGCGATCCAGTTCGATATTTTCAACCGCCGGGCGCTCGACCTTTTGTCGGACGCGGCAAGCCAGGCGGCGCTGGCGGGCGATCTCGCACGGGCCAAAACCCTGTCGGACACTTGGCATGAGGCGCTGGACGCTATATCTGAGACCGACACCTACAATCTCGACAAGAAGCAGCACGCCTTGACCATGATCGACCGGCTGAATTCTGCAATGCGAATGTGACGGCCTTTTCGATGCATTGCCGCTGCCCCTAGAACCGGGGCCACTTTTGGGCGGCATGCATTGGCCTCGGGATGGCAATCGCCGTCTCGATGCGATATCCACCGCCACGCCTTTCCATTCAGACATTCATGACGGTTCATTCATGTCACGCGACAAATTCTACATCACCACACCGATCTTTTACCCAAACGGCAAGCCGCATATCGGTCATGCCTATACGGTCATTGCAACCGACGCGCTGGCTCGCTTCCAGCGGCTGGACGGCAAGGACGTCTTTTTCCTGACCGGCACCGACGAACACGGCCTCAAGATGCAGCAGACGGCCGAGAAGGAAGGCATAACGCCCTTGGTGCTCGCCGACCGCAATTCGGCGATTTTCCGCGAGATGACCGAGGCGATGGGCGGCTCGAATGACGAGTACATTCGCACGACAGAGCCGCGCCACTATGAATCCTGTCAGGCGATCTGGAAGGCGATGGCCGCCAATGGCGACATCTATCTCGACCGCTATAGCGGCTGGTATTCCGTCCGCCAGGAAGCCTATTTCGACGAGGCCGAGACGACGCTCGGCGAAGACGGCGTGCGGCGCGAACCGCTCGGCTCGCCCGTCGAATGGAACGAGGAAGAAAGCTACTTCTTCAGGCTTTCCGCCTATCAGGACAAATTGCTGGCCCTTTATGACAGCCAGCCTGACTTCGTGGGACCTGCCGAACGCCGCAACGAGGTGCTGAGCTTCGTCAAATCCGGGCTGAAGGATCTGTCGATCTCGCGCACGACCTTCAAATGGGGCGTGCCGGTGCCAGGCGACGACAAGCATGTGATGTATGTGTGGGTCGATGCCTTGACCAACTACATCACCGCCGCCGGCTACCCCGACACGAAGGCCGAGCAATGGCGCTATTGGCCGGCCACGCACATCATCGGCAAGGACATTGTCCGCTTTCATGCGGTCTACTGGCCGGCCTTTCTGATGTCGGCCGGCATCGAGTTGCCAACCCGCGTCTTCGCGCATGGCTTCCTGTTCAACCGCGGCGAGAAAATGTCGAAATCGGTTGGCAACGTCGTCGATCCATTCGCGATGGTCGAGCACTACGGTCTCGACCAGGTGCGTTATTTCTTCCTGCGCGAGGTGCCGTTCGGCCAGGATGGCAGCTACAGCCACGACGCGATCGTCAACCGCACAAACGCCGACCTTGCCAACGGCCTCGGCAATCTGGCGCAGCGCTCGCTGTCGATGATCGCCAAGAACTGCGACGGCGTGGTGCCGCAGCGCGGCGACCTGACGGAAGCCGACAAGGCGATCCTCGACCAGGCGGCGGCGGCTCTTGCCACGGCGCGCAAGGCGATGGCTGGGCAAGGTATCCACCTGGCACTGGCGGCGATCTTCGACGTGGTGGCGGAAGCCGACCGATATTTCGCCGGTGAGGCACCATGGGCGTTGAAGAAGACCAACCCGGCGCGCATGGAAACCGTGCTGTGGACGACCGCCGAGGTCGTGCGTCGCGTGGCGCTGCTGTGTCAGCCCTTCGTCCCGGGATCGGCCAACAAACTGCTCGACCTGCTGGCGATACCGGCGGAGAGCCGCGACTTCGTCCATGTCCACGCGGACCATGCGCTGGTGCCTGGCACTGCGTTGCCCGTGCCGGAAGGCGTGTTTCCGCGTTATGTCGAACAGCCGGACGCGAGCATCTGATGCTTGTCGACAGCCACTGCCATCTGGATTTTCCAGATTTTGCCGAGGAGCGGGCGGCTATTGTCGCCCGCGCCAAGGCGGCTGGAATCGGCCGTATGGTGACGATCTCAACCCGCGTGAAGCGGTTTCAGCAAATCCTTGAAATCGCGGAAACTTTCGACGAAGTATACTGTTCGGTCGGCACCCATCCACACAACGCCGCGGAAGAGCTGGACGTGACGTCGGCCGATCTCGTGCGGCTGGCCGCTCACCCGAAGGTGGTGGCGATCGGCGAGGCCGGTCTCGATTATTTCTACGACAAGGCGCCACGCGATGCACAGGCGCAAGGCTTTCGCAATCACATCGCCGCGGCGCGTGAGACAGGATTGCCGCTGGTCATCCATTCGCGCGATGCCGACGACGACATGGCTGGTATTCTCGAGGACGAAACAGGGAAGGGCGCCTTCCCCTTCATCCTGCATTGCTTTTCCTCGGGGCGTCGGCTTGCCGAAATCGGTGTCGCGCTCGGTGGTTACGTGTCGTTCTCAGGCATCCTGACATTCAAGAATTCGGCTGAGTTGCGCGCCATTGCCGCCGACGTGCCGCATGACCGACTGCTGGTCGAAACCGACGCGCCCTATCTGGCGCCTATCCCATTTCGCGGCAAGCGCAATGAGCCGGCCTATGTCGCGCACACGGCCAAGGTGCTGGCCGAAACAATCGGCGTCGGCGAGGCCGAAATCGCCGCGCTGACAACGAACAATTTCTTCCGCCTGTTCGGCAAAATGCCGCGACCTCCCGAGCAAAGTGCTTGGCCGAGCAAAGTGCCTGAACGATGACCGACCGGCTGCGCCTCACCATTCTCGGCTGCGGCTCGTCGCCAGGCACGCCGCGCATCACCGGCGACTGGGGTAAATGCGATCCGGACAATCCGAAGAACCGGCGCATGCGCACCGCCGCGCTGGTCGAGCGGATCGCGGCCAACGGCGGCCGCACGACCGTCGTCATCGACACCGGGCCTGATTTCCGCCAGCAGATGCTGTTGGCCTGCGTCAAACGCATCGATGCGGTCGTCTATACGCACCCGCATGCCGACCATATCCACGGCATCGACGATCTGCGAGGTTTCGTCCTCGATCAGCGCCAATTGATCGATATCCATGCCGACAGCGTAACGATGCTTCGGCTGCGGGAGGCGTTCGGATACTGCTTCGAGACGCCGCAGGGCAGTTCTTATCCGCCGATCGTCAAGCCGCATCTCATCGACCACGCCAGGCCGATGGTCATCGAAGGAGAGGGGGGTGCCCTCACCCTCGAGCCGTTGCCGCAGATACATGGCGACATCATATCGCTCGGCTTCCGCATCGGCGCGCTCGCCTATTGCCCAGATATCAGCGACTTTCCGGAGGCTACCGCCAAACGGCTGCGCGACCTCGACGTGCTGATCATCGACGCGCTGCAGTACCGGATGCACCCAAGTCACCTGTCACTTGGAGAAGCGCTTGAATGGATCGAGCGATTGGCGCCAGGACACGCCGTGCTGACTCATATGCATGTGCCGCTCGACTACGCAACGGTGATGGCCGAGACACCAGCCAACGTCGAGCCGGCCTATGATGGAATGATGATCGAAATCCCTTATGAGTCAGCATGATAGCAAGGGGTCTTCACGCCCCGCTCCTTGACACGAACATGAACAGCGTCCAATCCACTCATAGCCGACGCGAGGATACGCATCAAGCCGATGAAAAATATCGGCAATTTCCGGCATCGCCCCAACGCATTAGTTCCATAATCTATCTTATGCGACTTTCGGATGTAGCAGCCATTTGGTATTGCGACAGTAGCCCCAGTTAGAGATGCGACACTTCCCGCTTCCGAGGCTGGTCAACATAAAGCTGGAAAGGAAGGCTGGCGACTTCACGGAGCCTGACGCGAGTCGCATCTTCGTCCGGACCGTCCTCGCGATAGAAGATGCTGTTTTCGTCAACCTTGATCCGGCGGTGTCGCAATTTTTGCCTCCTCGGTCATATCGATCTGGCTGGTAGCCGACCTCTTTGTCGTTTACGGCGCTGCCGCTTGAAGGTTCCCTGGAAATCCCAGACTCAAGAGATCCGTGTCGTTGAAAGTGGCCGGCTCCGCTAATCCGCCACCGCTCGCGGGACCGGCGGCAATTCGGGCGCATTCAGTCCCCTGAAGGGGTCGCGCCAGGCATCGATCTCTTCAAGCCGACGATACCAGCGGCTGACAGACGAATAGTCTTCAAGCGGCAGTCTGGCGGCATCGTTGAATGGCAGAAAGGTTGCCATTCGAAAGTCCGCGTAGGAAACCGAATTTCCGACCAGCCATTGCCGCTCGGCAAGCACGGCGTCGAGTATTGCGGCGGCGGCGCGGAAATGTCCTAGCCCCTCGTCCACCCGCTCCTGATCGATCGGGCCTATGCCATACCGCTGTTTGGTGCCACGTTCGAAATGCACCGTGTCGCAAGCGAATGCGAAGTGCTCCTTGCCCCAACTGAGCCACCGAATCATCTCGGGTTCGTCATCGCCGGTGCGCCAGAAATCCGAATGTGCGCCGCGCGAAAGCCGGCAGGCTATGGCGTCTGCCTCCCAGAGGCTTTTTCCCTCGTCTTCCACAAGGATGGGCAGTGAGAGATTGGGATTTAACGGGCGATACTTCTCTGCTTGTCCCGGAGCGAATGGCGAGGCGAATTCGAACTCGACTTTCGCATCGAGATAGCGTGCAACCGCAACGGCAAGCCGAGGATTGGGATTGCGGCTGAAGTACAGCTTCATCGGGCACCGCCGGTGTGGCCGGGTCTATCGAACAAGGGCGTCACAGCAGCCGTATCTGATAGCTCAGCACGCGCTTCGCACCAGGCGCGATGAGCATCAGGCCCGGCTTGTCAATAAAATCGCCATCGAAGTCCACCGGACTTGCGATGCCGTGCCAGGGTTCGATGCAAAGGAACGGCGCGCCACCCGGCTTTGACCAGACGCCCAACTCCTGAACCCCTTGCCACGACATCTCGATCGCCGGACCGCGGTCGGCGGCGTAGCGCACGCTGGTGCTGGCAGGCCGATCCAGAATGACCGCATCCTCGTCGAACAGCCGTTCGGAGAGCCTGAGGATATTGCCTTCGACTGGCGTCGGCTGCGGCGTCGGCAACAGCAGGCCGTCCTTCAGCCGGCGGATCGGCGCTTGCTCGGCGGAGGAAAAGGTCAGCCGATAATCCCTCTTGGCCAGATCCGGCAGCAAGGGCCAATTGAACGCCGGGTGCGCCCCTATCGATGCCGGCAGCGGCTTGTTGCCGGTGTTGGTGATGTCGAAGCTCACACCAAGTTGCTTGCGGTCCAGCGCGTAGGTCACTTCAAGCCGAAAGGCGAAGGGGTAATGCGCACGGGTATCGGCGTCGTCGGTGAGGACCAATGTGCAGGACCCCGGCCCCCTCTCCGCCCAGGCAAACGGCTTGTCGCGCGCGAAGCCGTGCTGGGTCATCGGATAAGTCTGGCCTTGATGGTGCAACCGGTCGCCCTTCAGCCGCCCGACGATCGGGAACAGCACCGGCGAGTGACGCCTCCATTCCGGGCCGGCCTGCCACAGAAACTCCGTGCCGTCGGCATCGCGCAGAGAGACCAGTTCGGCGCCCTGCCCGACGACGGTCGCTGAGATGCCGTCGCCGCGAAGCATCAGGCTGTCTTGTTCCATATGTCCTCGCGGTTTGCTGGCGGGACAGCCAGGTTAGCAAAAGCCTTCGCGGACTCAAAGGGCGAGCATGTTGGCGCCTTCGTCCCGGTGCTTGCCGGATCAGATGGCGGTCAAGGGCAAGCCAGGCAGCACCTTGTCAAGGGTTATCGGAAATTCGCGCACCCTGACGCCCGTGGCGTTGTAGACGGCGTTGGCGACAGCAGCCCCCGCCCCGCAGACGCCGAGTTCGCCGAGTCCCTTGGCGCCGAGCGGATTGGCCTTGTCATCATGTTCCTCGAGGAAGACTACCTCCATCCCGGCGATGTCGGCATTGACCGGAACGTGATACTCGGCAAGGTCGTGGTTGACGAAGTGGCCGTAGCGCTGATCGAGCACCGTCTCCTCCATCAGCGCCGCGCCGATGCCCCAGCTCATGCCGCATGGTGCGGGCTTCGCCACCTGGCGACAAGGTCTCGATCCTGGCGTCGAGCCCGGCCATGGCAACCGCCATGTCGGAGGGATGAACCGCAATGCAGGCTTCGCTTGCACCGAGGACCGCATGCATGCGGTTGAAGCCTTGCAGCGCGGCACAACCGGAACCCGGCTCGCGTTTGTTGCACGGCATGTTGCGGTCGTAGAAATAGAAGCAGCGCGTGCGCTGCAGGAGATTGCCGGCGGTCGAGGCCTTGTTGCGGATCTGGCCGGAAGCTCCCGCCAGCAGCGCTTGCGAGAGCATCGGGTATTGCGACCTCACCCGCGGCTCGGCGGCAAGATCGCTGTTGCGGACCTGTGCGCCGATGCGCAGGCCACCTTCCACGGTTTCCTCGATCCGGTCGAGCGGCAGGCGGCTGATGTCGACGAGATGCGCCGGCCGCTCGATATCGAGCTTCATCAGGTCGAGGAGATTGGTGCCGCCGCTGATGAATTTGGCGTCCGGCCGATTGGCAACCGCGGCGGCCGCCTCTTCCGCCCTCCCGGCGCGCTCATAGGTGAAAGCCCGCATCGCTCACGCCTCCCCTGCCGCGTCGCGGATGGCGGCGACGATGTTCGGATAGGCAGCGCAACGGCAGATATTGCCGCTCATCCGTTCGCGGATCTCGGCATCGTTGAGCGCGACCGAAGCTGCCGCCACTTCGTCGCTGGCATGGCTCGGCCAACCCTCCCTGGCCTCGCCCAGCATGCCAACCGCGGAGCAGATCTGGCCGGGCGTGCAATATCCGCACTGGAAGCCGTCGCGGGCGATGAAGGCGGCCTGAACGGGATGAAGCCGGTTGCCGTCGGCGAGCCCTTCGATAGTGGTGATCTCGTCGCCCTCATGCATGACCGCGAGCGTCAGGCAGGAATTGATCCGACGGCCATTGACGAGGATGGTGCAGGCGCCGCACTGGCCGTGATCACAGCCTTTCTTCGAACCGGTAAGGCCGAGATGATTGCGGAACGTGTCGAGCAGCGTCGTCCGCGGATCGAGCTCGACGGCAAAGTCCCTGGCGTTGATGCGCAGCGACACCGGCATCTTTGGTCCCGGCGTGGTGGACGCGGCTGCGACGGCGGGCTCCAATTGCTGGGCTTCAACCGGAACCCCGGTTGCCAGCAGCAGACCGGTCGCGGCCCCTCCTTCCAGCACCGCTCGACGCGTCGGTCCGTTCCTGTTGTCCGTCTCAGCCATGCGTAATCTCCCGGTCACAAAGATTAGGGCTCGACAGCGACCCGACAGCTGGTGCGCCGGACACTCATCGACACCTATGGACGTGGTCCGGCAGGCTCGGCTTTTCTTTCAGGAAATCGGCGGCACTATCAGGATTCCGGAGAAAACTGCACCCGGTAGGCCCGAGGAGTCATGCCTCTGAGGCGCCGGAACGTCGCGGTGAAGTGGCTCTGGCTCGAAAAGCCGAAGCGAAAGGCAATGGTGCCGATGGACGCCCCGGTTTCACGCAGCACGACTTCCGCCCGCCGCACCCGTTCCTCGATCACATAGGCGTAAGGTGCGAGACCGGTCGTCGCCTTGAAGCGGCGCGCAAACGTGTCGACTCCCATCTCTGCGACAGCCGCCAGTTCGCTCAGCGAAATGTCGGAGTTGATGCGTGCCTCGATGTATTCCTGGATGCGGGCAAACGTGCGGCGGCCGAGATGACCGTAACGCACGGCCGGGAGCTGCTTGCCGGCCAGCATCGCCACGCGCAAGCTGACGAGCGCCGCCAGATGCTCGACATAGGCAGTGTCCGGCTTGTGGCCGAGCGCCATCTCGACCCGGAGCGAACTCAAAAGCGTTGCGATGACATTGTCGCTCCTGTTCACCAGGATCGGCGTATCCGCCAGGCTTTCGCTTCCTGGAAATTCGGGATCGATCCACAGGGCCGAATAGGAAAGATTGACGTCCCGGTAGGTGCCGAGCCGCTCCGCGCCGGCGGGGACGAAGGTGAGGTCTCCCGGACGATCCATCCCGTCGTAGACAGACTTTTCCCCGGAGCGGATCGATGTATGCGACGTCCCGCCTTCCTCGGTCAGTACGACCAGATGGTGGGGAGCTGTCCAGCGGAGCTCAGCGTCCCGACACACCCAGCGCCGATTGTCGAAAACGACCGAAGAGTCGACCCAGGCTGCCGTTTGCAGGGCTTCCGACTTCTCCTCCCGGCTCCGAATCCGTCCATGACCAAGCAAGGGTCTGAATGACATCGCGATATTTTAATGATCCACTTTTGAGCAACAGAACGCTCGGGTTGGAATTATTCGCCTGGCCTCCGATGGCGAGATGATCAGCACGGGAGCCGGGGCTTGCCCGATCTGGTTGATCGGGCAGGTCGGCAGGAAGGCGTTACTCGCGTTCGCCGGTGAAATTCAGCAGCAGCTGGAAGATGTTGATGAAGTTCAGATAGAGCGAGAAGGCGCCGAAAACGGCGAGCTTCTGGCGCGATTCAGCGTCGAAGTTCTCGGCATACTGTTCCTTGATCGTCTGGGTGTCCCAGGCGGTCAGGCCGATGAACACGGCAATGCCGATCACAGAGATGGCGAACTGCAGCGCGGTCGAGCCGAGGAAGATGTTGACGATGCTGGCGATCACCACGCCGATCAGGCCCATGATGAGGAACGACGAGAACTGGGTCAGGTCGCGCCTGGTCGTGTAGCCGTAGAGGCTGGTGGCGCCGAACATGGTGGCGGCGATGAAGAAGGTGCGCGCGATGCTGGTTCCGGTGAAGACCAGGAATACCGAAGCGAGCGACAGGCCCATGACCGCGCAGAAGGCCCAGAACATCGCCTGGGCGCTGGCCGCCGACATGGTCTGCATCTTGAACGAGAACAGCACGACGAAGGCGAGCGGCGCCAGCATCACCACCCATTTCAGCGGGCTAGAGAAAATCGGCACGTAGAGCGCCGGCGTCGACGAGATCATGAAGGCGACGAGGCCGGTGACCACCAGGCCGACGCCCATGTAGTTGTAGACGCGCAGCATGTGCCGGCGCAGGCCCTCGTCGAAGATGGCGCCGGTTTGGGCGGCGGCGCCGGTGCGGTATCCCAGATTGGGCGTGTTCATTTGCATTCTCCTTTGTGGATCGGTCAGTAAAGCGTGGATCGATCAGTAAAGCGTCTTGGCGAGCGTCTCGGCGGCACGGTCGAGGTCGTGGACCTCGCTTCGTCCGACCACCGCATAGGCAACCTCGCCGATCTGGAAATAGGCCGATGAAATGTCGCCCGAAGGCGCCACGGTCGGCTTGACGACGTCGAAGGTTCCCGGCCGGATCGCGAACAGCGACACCAGCCCCATGTCTTTGGTCTCGACCGCCATCTCGACGCTCGGGCCAAAGCGCGACGGATAGATCTGCACGTCGCGGACTTTCCAGTCCTCAGGCAGCGACGGCATGACGATGGCGGTCGCGGCGCGGATCTCGCCGGCGTTGTAATTGGGCGCTTCCGGCTGCGACGGCATGCTCTCGCGCACCAGCGTCGTCCTGTGGGCCCGCACCGCCTCGTCGACATAGGCGGGCGGCTGCGGCGAGGCGACGACCTGGGTCACCGACATCGGCCCGATGATGCCGTTCGCCAGCCAGCCGGCGGCGACGAAGGCAGCGACCGCCGCCGCGCGCTGCAACACGCCGAAGATGCGGCCGCGGGCAAGCCCCCTCTCCAGCCGCCGCGCGGCGTCGGCGGTCGCGGGCCGCGCCATGCCCCAGGAGCCGGCAAGCGCCACGCGCAGTTCATCGCGGGTTCGGAGATCCGACATCACGCGCGCCGCTGCCTCCGGCCGGGCGGACAGAAATGCCTCGACCTCGATGCGGCGGGCGACGTCGATCTGGTCGTCGACATAGGCGTCGAGATCGATATCGGTCACGGGATCGACAGCTGCTGTCATGACTGGCCTCCAACGATCCTGAGGTGGTTTTTCGCCTTCGCGGGTGCCGCCGCCTCCATCTCTCGCAATGCGGCACGCGCCCTGCCGATGCGTGACATCAGCGTTCCCAGGGGCACGCCGCTGGCATCGGCGGCTTGGCTGTAGGAAAGGCCTTCGATGGCGACGAGGTGCAGCGCCGAACGCTGTTCTTCCGGCAGGCTGAAAAAGGCTTCTCGCACTTGAGCCAGGCGCACCGAATGCTCCTGCGGCGCCGGCGTGCTGCCATCGGCAAGATATCCGGCCTGTTGGAGGCGCGAGGCTTCCGACCCGCGGGATCGCATCTTGTCGATGAAGGTGTTGTGGACGATCGACAGCAGCCAGGCGCGCAGGTTTCCACCGGAGCGGAAGGTGCCACGCCGTTCATAGGCGCGCACCAGCGCGTCGTGCACGAGATCCTCGGCATCCGCGCTGTCGCGCGTCAGCGAGCGCGCGTAGCGGCCAAGCGAACCGAGCTGTCCTATGATGTCAAAGCGTGGCATCGACGGTTTCATGTCCAGTTTACGGAGCATGTGGGGATTTTAATCCCTGCCCTGCCAATTTTCTTCGCCGGGTTCGCTGGAGGACATCGTTCGCTGCTGCCCCCAGAAAGCTTTGTGCAGGCTGAGACGGCAGGAAAAGCGCTGGCGAAACGCGACCGATTTGCGTATCACTCCGCCGCCATTGGAGCCGTATCGATGTTTGAAGCCCTGCAGCCCGCCCCCGCCGACAAGATCCTTGCGCTGATCGGCCTTTATCGCGCCGACCCGCGGCCCGACAAGGTCGACCTCGGTGTCGGCGTCTACAAGGATCGCGACGGCAAGACGCCGGTCATGCGGGCCGTGCGCGAAGCCGAAAAGCGGCTGCTGCAGGGGCAGGACACCAAGACCTATCTCGGCCTTGCCGGCGATATCGGTTTCAACATTGTGATGGCCAAGCTCGCCTTCGGTCCCGGCGCCGACATGACACGCATCCGCGCGGCACAGGCGCCCGGCGGCTCCGGAGCGCTGCGGCTGGTGGCGGAATTGCTGAAGCGGACACGCTCTGACGCAACCATCTGGCTGTCGGACCCGACCTGGCCGAACCACATGCCGGTGATGCGTGCTGCCGGCCTGCAGATCCGCGAATACCCCTATTTCGACGCCGCATCGGGCACTGTGCGTTTCGACGACATGCTGGCAGCGCTGCGGACGGCAAAGAGCGGCGACGTCGTGCTGCTGCATGGCTGCTGCCACAACCCGACCGGCGCCAATCTGGATGCAGCACAGTGGGCGGCCGTAGCCGAGCTGGTCGTCGAGCGCGAACTGCTGCCGTTTGTCGACATCGCCTATCAAGGCTTTGGCGATGGCCTCGAGGCCGACGCCCTCGGTTTGCGCCTGCTGGCCGCGAAGGTTCCGGAAATGGTGGTCGCCTCGAGCTGCTCGAAGAATTTCGCCGTCTACCGCGACCGTGTCGGCGCGGCAATGGTCCTGGCCAGGGACGGCGCACAGGCTGATGTGGCGATGAGCCAGATGTTGTCGGCGGCGCGCTCCATGTATTCGATGCCGCCGGACCACGGTGCGGCGACCGTGCGCATCGTGCTGGAAGACGCCGCCTTGCGTGCGGACTGGGAGGCGGAACTCGAAGAGATGCGGCTGCGCATGCTCAGGCTCCGGATCCAGTTCGCCGAAGTGCTGCGGCGTCAGTCCAATTCCGATCGTTTCGATTTTGTCGCCAGCCATCGCGGCATGTTCTCTCGCCTTGGCCTCACGGAAGCGCAAGTCGAACGGTTGCGTTCCGAGCACGGCATCTACATGGTCGGCGACAGCCGCATCAATGTGGCAGGCCTGCCCGAGGACGGCATGGACGAACTCGCCAAGGCGATCGTCTCTGTACTCGACTGAAGTGGCTCACCTGTGGACAAGGCTTCCGAGCCGGCTGACAGCGTTGGCCGCGCGGCCGGCCGCGGGATAGCATCCGATAGACTGTTTTGACGCAATTCCGGACAGAAAACCGTTTCCCACTTTTCCTGGAATAGCTCTAGATGACGCCATCGAAAGACATTTCGCGCCTGATCGAGATCATGGCGGCGTTGCGAGCCCCAAAGACCGGTTGTCCCTGGGACATCGAACAGGATTTTTCGACCATCGCGCCCTATACGATCGAGGAAGCCTACGAGGTGGCGGATGCCATCGCGCGCGGCGACCTCGACGATCTGCGCGACGAGCTCGGCGATCTTCTGCTGCAGGTCGTCTACCACGCGCAAATGGCTGAAGAGGCGGGTGAATTCGCCTTCGGCGACGTGGTCCAGGCGATCACCACCAAGATGATCCGCCGCCACCCGCATGTCTTCGGCGACGAAAAGGCCCGCAGCGCCGGCATGGCCAAGGGCATGTGGGAAAAGATCAAGGCCGAGGAGAAGGCGGAGAAACGACAAGCACGCCTCGCCCGGGGCCTCGACCCCGAGGACAACGGCAAGGGGTTTCTCGACAGCGTGCCGGTCGCCCTGCCCGCTCTGACGCGAGCCCTGAAACTTCAGGAGAAGGCCGCTCGCGTCGGCTTCGACTGGAGCGAGGCAGCCCCCATCCTCGACAAGATCGAGGAAGAGATCGGCGAATTGCGCGAGGCTCTGGCGAAAGGCGAGACGGCCTCGATCAAGGACGAGTTCGGCGACATGCTGTTTGCCGTCGTCAATCTCGGCCGGCACCTTAAGCTCGATTCGGAAGCAGCGCTGAGTGGCACCAACGAGAAATTTCGCTCACGCTTCCATTATGTCGAACAGGCCCTGGAAAAATCCGGCAGCACGCTGGAAAAGGCTAATCTGGCCGAGATGGAAGCGCTGTGGCAGGAAGCCAAAGGCGTGAAATAACCCGCGTTAGCCGTTGTTTTTCCGACGCAATCTGCTTTCGATCTCTTCGCGGGCGCTTTGCGTGGCCTTGAGCGAGATCGTGGCGCTGCCATCATCATTGTCGCTTCGCGAAACGACATCGCCATTGCGATAGAGCCAGTCGACAAGGCCGAACTGCGCCGGCTCGATCGTCACCGTCAGGTCTTCGAGTTCGCCCGCCATCCGTGTCTCGATGATCGCCTTCAGCGCATCGATTCCCTCGCCGGTCACCGCCGACACCGCAATCGGCGGCGCCTTGCTGGCATCGGCGCCATCGGCGAGCAGCCGGCCTCTGTTGCCTTCGTCGAGCCGGTCGATCTTGTTCCAGACTTCGATGACCCGTTTGGCGTCACCGGCGTCGACACCGAGGTCGGCGAGGATGCGCTCGACATCCTCGGCCTGAGCCGCGGTGTCCGGATCGGAAATGTCGCGCAGGTGGATGACGAGATCGGCCTCGACCACCTCTTCCAGGGTGGCGCGGAAAGCCGCGATCAGATGCGTCGGCAGGTCCGAAATGAAGCCGACCGTGTCCGAAAGGATGATCGGCGTACCATGCGGCAGGCGCACGCGGCGAAGCGTCGGATCGAGCGTGGCGAACAGCATGTCCTGCGCCAGTACATCCGCTCCGGTCAGCCGGTTGAACAGCGTCGACTTGCCGGCGTTGGTGTAGCCGACGATCGCCACCACCGGGAACGGCACTTTCTTGCGCTTGGCGCGGTGCAGGTCGCGGGTGCGGCGCACCGTTTCCAACTCTTGCTTCAGCTTGATGATCTTTTCCTGCAACTGCCGCCGGTCGGATTCGATCTGCGTTTCGCCGGGGCCGCCGAGGAAGCCCGCCCCGCCGCGCTGGCGCTCGAGGTGGGTCCAACTGCGCACAAGGCGGCCCTTCTGGTAGTTGAGATGGGCGAGCTCGACCTGCAGCGTGCCTTCCTTGGTGCGCGCGCGTTCGCCGAATATCTCGAGGATCAGCCCGGTGCGGTCCAGCACCTTGGCGTCCAGCTCTTTCTCGAGATTGCGCTGCTGCACCGGGGTCAGCGGATGGTCGACGATGACCACTTCGGCATGCCCCTCTTTGACGATTTCCGCGAATTCCGCGACCTTGCCGCTGCCGAGCAGCGTCGCCGGGCGCGGATCGTTGACGGTCACCACCGCGGTATGGATCAGATCAAGGTTGATGGCGCGGGCAAGGCCGACGGCCTCATCGTGACGAGCATCAGCCGAACGCATCAGCCGTGGACGGTTGGTCTCGTCGTCGTTGCGCTGGTGGCGGGTAAGGACGGGCACGATGACAACGGCCCGGGTCGGGCCCTTGGCTTCCGTCCCGGGATGATGCGCTGGTTTTCCGCGAACGGTAGCGTCCGCGTCTTTCTCACGTGCCAATCAGGCGCCCTGACTTTCCTCGCCATCGAACATCTGAACCGGCTGGCTCGGCATGATCGTGGAAATGGCATGCTTGTAGACGAGCTGGGAGTGACCGTCACGGCGCAGCAGGACACAGAAATTGTCGAACGAAGTGACCACGCCGGTCAGCTTGACGCCGTTGATGAGGAAGATGGTGAGCGGGTTCTTGCTCTTGCGAACTGAATTCAGGAACAGGTCCTGAAGGTTTTGCGATCGTTCCGCCATTGTTCTTGTCTTTCGCCGATCCCCTTCGGTTTGCAAGCCAATGCGCCAAATTAACGGGCGCATGTCAAGCTCGCAAACACCGTCTTGTCGTCAGTAACGACAAGCAGAACGAGATATATTGATGTTCATTCCACCTGTGCGGTTATCAGGCTGGACTTTTTTCCGCAATGTCAAAAAAGGCTTGCCGCAACGAAAGTGTTACTGAGCCGGGGTGCCCATTGGCGACCGGATCGCCGTCGATGGCCACGACCGGCATGGCGATTGTCGTTGCGGAGCTGATGAACGCCTCGCGTGCCGCCTTGGCCTCGGCGACGGAAAAGCCACGCTCCTCGATCTTCAGGCCTAGCTTGGCCGCCACTTCAAACATGGTCGTGCGGGTGATTCCGCGCAGGATGCCATGCTCGGCCGGCCTGGTGACAAGGACACCATCCCGGGTGACGATCCAGGCGTTGGACGACCCGCCTTCCTTGACGTTACCATCGGTGTCGACGAACCACGCCTCCTGCGCGCCAGCTTCCTTGGCCTTCTGCTTGGCCAGTACATTGGGCAGCAGCCCGACACTCTTGATGTCGACGCGATCCCAGCGGTTCTCCGGCACCGTGATGACCGAGATGCCGGTCTCGGCGCGCTTTGCTCCAGCGGCAGGATCGGCCTTCCTGGCGGTCACCACCAGGGATGGCTTGGTGTCGGCGGACGGGAAGACAAAGTCGCGGCTGGCGACGCCGCGCGTCACCTGGACATAGACCAGGCCGTTGGCGACATGATTGCGGTTGACCACCTCGCGCAGGATCAGCGGCAGCACGCCTGCAGTGACCGGCCAGGCGATCGACAATTCGGTCAGCGAGCGGTTCAGCCGGGCCAGATGGCGCGGCATGTCGACGATGAAGCCACGCGCCACCTCGCAGACCTCATAGACGCCGTCGGCGAACTGATAGCCACGATCCTCGATATGCACGGCAGCGTCCGCGTGAGCGACGTAGCGCCCGTTGACATAGGCAATGCGCGGCATTGGCGACCCCTCGGAAATTCTCGGGCTTTCTTATGCGATTCCGCCGCCGCCGTAACCGGCAAATGGTTGGCCCAAGTGCGGATGGCTGGACGCCGTGCTCAGACGCCCAGGGACTTCAGCTTGCGATGCAAGGCGGAGCGCTCCATGCCGATGAACTCGGCGGTTTTCGAGATGTTACCGCCGAAGCGATTGATCTGGGCGATCAGGTAGTCCTTCTCGAACTGTTCGCGCGCCTCGCGCAGCGGCAGCGCCATGATGTGCTGGTCGGATTGATTCGGCGTGCGCGGCATGACATCGCCGATCTCGGCCGGCAAAAGGTCGGCGGTGATCGGCGCATCGACGTCGTCGCCGCGGGCCAGGATCATGAGACGCTCGACATTGTTGCGCAGCTGACGAACGTTGCCCGGCCAATTGTGCGCCTGCAGTACGGCCAGCGCGTCATCGCCGATGCGGCGCGGCTTGATGCCGGCCTGGCGCGCGATCTGCTTCATGAAATTGTCGACGAGGTAGGGAATGTCCTCGCGCCGCTCGGCCAGTCCCGGCACCATGACCGGAACCACCGCCAGGCGGTGGTAAAGATCCTCGCGGAAACGGCCGTCGGCGATCATCGCTTCGAGGTTCTGCGAGGTCGACGAGATGATGCGGACATCGACCTTGACCCGCTTGGTGCCCCCTACCCGCTCGAACTGCTGCTCCACCAGCACGCGCAGGATCTTGTTCTGCGTTTCGCGCGGCATGTCGGCGACTTCATCGATGTAAAGGATGCCACGATGGGCCTCCTCCAGCGCGCCGACCTTGCGCTCGACACCGTTCGATTCGGTGCCGAACAGCTCGATCTCCATGCGCTCGGGCGTAATGTTGGCGGCGCTCAGCGTCACGAACGGCGCGGTTTTACGCGCCGACAGCGTGTGGATGGCACGCGCGGCCAGTTCCTTGCCCGAGCCTGACGGGCCGATGATCATCACGCGGCTGTTGGTCGGGGCAACGCGCTCGATGGTCTGGCGCAACTGGCTCATCGCCGACGACATGCCGATCAGATCGAAGGTTTCGCCACTGCGCAGCTTGAGGTCGGAAACCTCGCGCCGCAGTTTCGAGGTCTCGAGCGCACGCTCGGCAATGAGGATCAGCCGGTCGGCCTTGAACGGCTTTTCGATGAAGTCATAGGCGCCGCGACGGATGGCGGAGACCGCCGTTTCGATGTTGCCGTGGCCCGAAATCATCACCACCGGCAAGGTCGGGTGCATCGTCTTGATCTCGTCGAGCAGCGCCAGCCCGTCCAGACGCGAGCCCTGCAGCCAGATGTCGAGGAAAATCAGCCGCGGCGCCCGATCGGCGATCGCCGCCAGCGCGCTGTCGGCATCGAATGCCGTGCGGGTTTCGTGACCTTCGTCGCTCAGGATGCCCGCGACGAGTTCACGGATGTCTTCCTCGTCATCGACGATGAGAATATCAGACGCCATTACCGACCTTTTCAGTTTCTCTTTCGTTTTCCGTCCTGCTTTCGCCACGTGGAGCCACGGCGGCCGCGGGCGGCAGGATGATGCTGATCATCGCGCCGCGTCCGTCGTGGAAATCCGGGGGCGCATCGTGAAGTTCCAGCCTGCCACCATGGTCCTCCACGATCTTCTTGACGATAGCGAGGCCAAGCCCGGTACCTTTCTCGCGCGTCGTCATATAGGGCTCGAGCAACCGCTGGCGATTTTCGCGCGGCAGGCCTTTGCCATTGTCGATGACGTCGATGCGAATCGC
This sequence comes from Mesorhizobium sp. M1396, assembly GCF_040317725.1. Taxonomy (NCBI): domain Bacteria; kingdom Pseudomonadati; phylum Pseudomonadota; class Alphaproteobacteria; order Hyphomicrobiales; family Phyllobacteriaceae; genus Mesorhizobium; species Mesorhizobium sp. M1396. The sequence continues at coordinate 127,896 of NZ_JAMYLA010000003.1, forward strand.
ACCATTCTGGCGCCCGGCTTGAATCCGGATTATGCCGTGCGAACCATCCTTTTGTTCCAATCCGTCAATCGCCTCGGCGGCGTTCTTGATCACATTGCCGAAAGCCTGCGCCATCAGACGGCTGTCGAAGGTGCCCTTGAGCGGCTCGTTGCCGAACACGCGTTCGAAGGCAATGTCGGCCCGGCTGACTTCAACCAGGAACGAGGCCTCGCGCAACGATTCGCGCAGGTCGATAGCCTTCATCTCGGGCTTTGGCATGCGGGCGAAAGCCGAGAATTCGTCGACCATGCGGCCAATGTCCTCGACTTGCCGGATGATGGTCTCGGTGCATTGATCGAAAATCTCGCGATCCTCGGTGATGACCTTGCCGAAGCGTCGCTTGATGCGCTCGGCCGAAAGCTGGATCGGCGTCAGCGGATTCTTGATCTCGTGGGCGATGCGCCGCGCCACGTCGGCCCAGGCGGAGGAGCGCTGCGCCTGCACCAGATCGGTGATGTCGTCGACCGTCACGACATAGGATTTTTCCTCCGAACCGTCGTCGCCGGCCTCGATGGTGATCTGCACGTTGAAGGTCCGCTCGGCACCCGCACGGTAGAAGGTCACCTGCTCGCGGTAGACAGGCTTGCCGGACTTGCGGCCGATCTCGAAGACGCGACCGACATGTGGCAGCACGGCTGAGAGGTTCTGCCCAAGGGCGGCGTTGGCTGAAATGGCCAGCATCGCCTCGGCCGAACGGTTGACGATGGTGACGATGCCGTAGGGGTCGACGCCGATGACGCCGGCGGTAACGCCAGCAAGCACGGCTTCCGAGAAGCGGCGCCTCTCATCGATCAGATCCTTGGCCGACAGGATCTCGTTACGCTGTGATTTCAGCTCCAGAAGCATCTTGTTGAACGTGTCGCCGAGCGAGGCGACATCGCCATCCGACGGCCTGACGGGAACCGCGACGTCGAGATTGCCGGTGGCGACCTCGTCGGCGGCACCGATAAGCTGGCGAATGGGCCGGACCAGACGGTCAGCGACGGCGATGCCGGTCCAGATCGCGGACAGGATGATGATCAGCGTCAGCGACAGATAGGGCAGCGCGAAGGCCACCTGCGAAGTGCGGCGGTTGTCTTCCAGCCCGCGATATTCGTCGGTGTTGGACCTGACGATCTGCCTTGCCTTGATCACTTCCGGATCGACGAGGCGAATGGTGTAGAGATAGAGCCCTTCGATCTCGCGCAGCTTGACGATGGCGCCCATGATGTTGCGCGTTTTCGGCTCGATCAGCACCGGCTTGCCGTCGGCAGCGCTCGCCACGGCGCCTTCCGGCGGCTCGGGCATGGCGAAATTCGTATCGGTCTTGGCGCTCATCACGAAAGAGCCGTCAGGCTTGATCAACGCCGCATGCGCCAGCGACCGGCCCACGGCTTCCTTGTTCATCAGGTCGAGGAAACCGGTTCGATCGAGACCGTAGAGCGTGCGCGACGCATCGAGATCATAGGCCATCGACAGTGTCGTGCCCTGCAGGTTGCGGGCATTTTCCTGGACATAGGCGTCGGCGATCGACAGCGACGAATTGACGATCGTCTTGGTGCGTATCTCGAACCAGCGGTCGAGGCCGATATCGAGTGTGATCGAGGCGATGATGGCCACCATGATCGCGGGAATGGCGGCAACCAGAGCGAACATGGCGACGATGCGCACATGCAGCCGCGAGGCCGCCTTGCCGTGCCGGCGCGCCATCAGGATGCGGTGCACTTCACGCCCGACCAGCGCGATGAGGAACAGGACGAAAGCGGCGTTGAGGGCAATCAGCGCCAGCGTCGTCGACTCGTTCGGCGTGATCGGCGTGGCGCCGACAAGGATGGTGAACGAGATCGCCGCCGTCATCAGCGCGCCGACGACCGCGACCACGCCGGGCAGCGCCAGCAGCCGGCGCCCGTCACGCGCGCCGGGTTCGCTGAAAAGCGGTTGGTTTGTTGTCGGTGCCTGCGGAGCCATGTCGCCGTCTAGAGCCATGATTGCGTCGGATGTATGCAACGCATTGTGGCGATTATGCAACAAGTGTGACCGAGACGGAAATCTTTCGCGAGCCGTCCCCCGAAAAGAGAGCGAGGCCCGGATTGGGCTCAGCCCTGCCGCGACGATTTGTAGACGTTGACGCCGAGTTCGCGAATCTTCTTGCGCAGCGTGTTGCGGTTCAAGCCCAGCAATTCGGCGGCCTTGATCTGGTTGCCGCGGGTGGCCGTCATCGAGGCCAGGACCAACGGATATTCGACCTCGGCCAGAATGCGCTGATAGAGGCCGGCGGGCGGCAATTCGCCGGCAAAGGAGGCGAAATAGCGCTGCAGGAAATGCTCGGCCGCCTGGCCGATCGACAGGTCGTCGGGAATGAGGTTGCCGCCGCCCGGCACTACCGGACGTTCGCCGGTCTTGAGCTCGGCTTCGATGATCTCGGCGGAAATCTCGTCCTGCGAATAGAGCGCGGCGAGCCTGCGAACCAGGTTTTCCAGTTCGCGCACATTGCCCGGCCACGGATAGCGCTTCATCAGTTCGATGCCGCCCGACGAGATGCGCTTGGTCTGCAGGCCTTCCATCTCGCCGAGCTTGAAGAAGTGGCGGACGAGGTCCGGCACGTCCTCGGAGCGCTCGCGCAACGCCGGCAGCCTGAGCGGCACGACGTTGAGGCGATAGAAGAGATCCTCGCGGAAAAGCCCCTGGTTGATCAGCGTACGCAGATCCTTGTTGGTGGCGGCGACGATGCGTACGTCGGTCTTGATCGGCGTGCGTCCGCCAACGGTCGTGTACTCGCCCTGCTGCAGGACGCGCAGCAGGCGCGTCTGCGCCTCCATCGGCATGTCGCCGATCTCGTCGAGGAACAGCGTGCCACCCTCGGCCTGCTCGAAGCGGCCTGTCGAGCGGTTCTGCGCGCCGGTGAAGGCGCCCTTCTCGTGGCCGAACAGTTCCGATTCGATCAGATCGCGCGGGATTGCCGCCATGTTGATGGCAACGAACGGGCCGCCGCGACGGCGGCCATATTCATGCAGCGCGCGTGCCACCAGCTCCTTGCCGGTGCCGGATTCGCCCGAAATCATCACCGTCAGGTCGGTCTGCATCATGCGCGCCAGCATGCGGTAGATGTCCTGCATGGCTGCCGAGCGGCCGACCAGGGGCATTGCGTCGGGCTGTTCTTCCGGCCGCGCATCGATCTTCGGCCGCCGCGGTTCGGAAAGCGCCCGGTTGACGATGTTAAGCAGCTCGGTAAGGTCGAACGGCTTCGGCAGGTATTCGTAGGCACCGGTTTCGGAGGCGCGGATCGCCGTCATGAAGGTGTTCTGGGCGCTCATGACGATAACCGGCAGTTCCGGCCGCGCCTTCTTGATGCGCGGCAGCATGTCGAAGGCATTCTCGTCCGGCATCACCACATCGGTGATGACCAGATCGCCCTCGCCCGCCGCCACCCAGCGCCATAGCGTCGAAGCGTTGGAGGTGACACGCACCTCGTGGCCGACGCGCGATAGGGCCTGGTTTAGGACGGTGCGGATCGCCGCATCGTCGTCGGCGACGAGAATATTGCCGCGAACGGTCATTTGCGGTCTCCTTCACCGTCTTCATCGGCGCCGTGTGGCGTCTCTTTCCAGGCCGGCATCAGGATGCGGAATGTGGTCCCGCGCGGCGTCGATTCGCATTCGATGATGCCGCCATGCTCGCCGACGATCTTGGCGACCAGCGCCAACCCCAGCCCCGAGCCGTTTGGCTTGGTGGTGATGAACGGGTCGAACAGGATCGGCAAGATATCTTCCGAGACGCCCGAGCCGTTGTCGCGCACACAGAATTCCAGCGGCAGCGAGACGCGGTCCTGCGTGCCCGGAACGGAAACGCGGATGCCCGGCCGGAAGGCGGTCGACAGAACGATCTCGCCCTGTGGGTCGCTGCCGATCGCCTCGGCGGCGTTCTTGACCAGGTTGAGGAACACCTGGATGAGCTGGTCACGGTTGGCAAAAACCGGAGGCAATGAAGGATCATAATCCTCCAATATCTTGATTCTCCTGGCAAAACCGTTCTTGGCAATTGCCTTCACATGGTCGAGCACGACATGGATGTTGACGGGGTAGCGATCGATCGGCCGCTCATCGGAAAATACCTCCATGCGGTCGACCAGCGACACGATGCGGTCGGTCTCGTCGGTGATCAGCCGCGTCAGCGCACGGTCCTCGTCGGAAGCCGACAGTTCGAGGAGTTGGGCAGCACCCCGGATGCCGGAGAGCGGGTTCTTGATCTCATGGGCTAGCATCGCCGCCAGACCGGTCACCGAGCGCGCCGCGCCCCGATGCGTCATCTGCCGGTCGATCTTGTCGGCCATCGACCGTTCCTGGAACATCACCACCACGGAACCCGGAAATTCCGGCACCGGCGCGACATAGAGATCGACGACCTTCTCGATGCCGAGGCGCGGCGACGATACGTCGACCCGGTATTCGTTGACCGGAGCCCGGCGCTCGCGCACCTGATCGACCAAGGTCAGTAAAGGGCTGCCGAACGGAATGAGCTTGGACAGGGTGTTGCGCGCCAGCATCGTCGCGCTCGAGCGAAAGAAATCCTCGGCATCGGCGTTGGCGTAGGTGATGAACCCGTCCGTATCGACCATGATTACCGGGCGGCGGATGGTGTTGAGCACGATATGGGCGGCGTCGGCCATCTCGCTGCCCTGTGTGACGTTGGCGTTCATGCCGCGCTCCGCAGGTTCAATGGTTGCGGATCGCGCGAAAACACGTCGCGAAGCAAGCCAATGACGCGCGCGGGCTCGAATGCGGTCAGTATGGCCTTTCGGCTGTCGTCGGCGACACCGCCGGCATGGCGGTCGAGATACCAGCCGAGGTGCTTGCGCGCCTGGCGTAGGCCGCTCTCGACGCCATAGAGTGCCAGCATGTCCTCATAGTGGGCGACGACATAGTCGGCCAGTGCCGCCGGGTTCTGCGGGACGTTGGGCGCTGTCCCGCCCATTGCAGCGGCCGCGATGCCGCCTGCGATCCAGGGCGCGCCATAGTGGGCACGGCCGACCATCACGGCATCGGCGCCGGATTGGTCGAGGATAGCAGCAGCTTCCGCTGGCGAAGAAACATCGCCATTGGCGACGACCGGGATGGACACGGCTTCCTTGACGCGGGCGATGGCGCGCCAGTCGGCCTTGCCTTGATAGAATTGGCAGCGCGTGCGGCCGTGCACGGTCACCATCCTGACGCCGGCCTGCTCGGCGCGGCGCGCCAGCATAGGCGCGTTGAGCGCGCCTTCGTCCCAGCCGAGCCGCATCTTGACAGTCACCGGCACCTCGACCGCGCCGACAACGGCGTCGATCAGCGACAGCGCATGGTCGAGATCCAGCATCAATGCCGAGCCGGCATAGCCGCCAGTAACCTTCTTGGCCGGGCAGCCCATGTTGATGTCGATGATGTCGGCGCCCTCGCCGGCGGCTATCCTGGCGCCTTCGGCCATGTGCGCAACCTCGCGGCCGGCAAGCTGGACCATATGGACCGGCAGCCCGGAGTGGCGTATGCGCAGGTTGAAACCGGTCCTGCCCTTGGCCAACTCGCCGCTGGCCACCATTTCGGACACGACCAGGCCCGCGCCATGCGCCTGGGCGCGTTGCCGGAACGGCTCGTCTGTAATCCCCGACATCGGCGCGAGGAACACGCGATTGCGGATTTTCACACCACCGACATCGAGCGGCGCGGCCAATTTGGTCAAGTTAACCATGCACAAAAACCAAGCACGTTCATTCGCTGCACATTCTCTAGCCAGAACTGCCGCAATGTGCAACGCGGAATGACGCCACATTAAGGCGCAATTGGAAAAATGCCGGCCTTCGGGATTGGCGGCGACCAAAGCGCCGCGCGTCACTCAGGACGAGCTTTGACACTTTGGAATTTCACACTTAGCGCACGATCTTTCCGAAAACCGATTACACTTTTCGGGATCGTACGTTAGGACCAGTCAACATGACTGACGCAAGTGAAAATCGCGTTTCAAGCGAGGATGGCAAGGTCGCCGTGGTGATCGTTGCGGCCGGCCGCGGCGCGCGTGCCGGACAGGCCAATGGGCCGAAGCAATATCAACACATTGGCGGCTATGCCGTCATCGCGCACACAATGGAAATTTTTCTGACCCACCCGCGAATCGGCGAGGTTGTTGTCGCCATCCATGCCGACGACCACGAACTGTTCCTGCAGGCGGCGGGCGCCAACGCCGAACGGGTCATCCTCATCATGGGCGGGGGGACCAGGCAGGCATCGGTCCGGCTGGGACTGCTTGCGCTGAGAAGCCACGCGCCGGGGCAAGTTCTGATCCACGACGCCGTCCGTCCGTTCGTCGACGCGGACCTTATCGACCGCACGATCGCTGCCATCGGCGAGCGTGAGGGGGCGCTGCCCGCCTTGCCCGTCGCCGACACGCTGAAGCGTGAGTCGGCCTCTGGCGTGGTCGGAGAAACCGTTTCCCGCAGCGGGCTTCACGCGGCGCAAACGCCACAGGGCTTTCCGTTCTGGCCCATTCTTGCCGCGCACGAGAAAGCCCATCATCTGGGAAAAATGGATTTCACCGACGACGCCGCGATCGCCGAATGGGCGCATATTCCGGTCAGGATCGTTCCGGGCTCGCCGGATAATGTCAAACTCACCTGGGCACGGGATATTGCGATGGCGGACCAGAGACTTTCCGGCGAACGCGTGCGCTTTCCCGACATCCGGACCGGCAATGGCTACGACGTCCACGCCTTCGAACCCGGCGACCATGTCACCCTGTGCGGCGTCGCCATTGCGCATGACAAGAAACTGTCCGGCCATTCCGACGCCGATGTCGGCCTGCACGCCTTGACCGATGCACTGCTGGCGACCTGCGGCGCCGGCGACATCGGCACGCATTTCCCGCCGTCCGACTCGCAGTGGAAAGGCGCTGCGTCCCGGATATTCGTCGAGCATGCGGCAAGGCTGGTGCGCGAGCGCGGCGGACGCATCGCCAATGCCGATATCACGCTGATCTGCGAGGCGCCGCGTGTCGGCCCGCATCGTGATGCGATGACCGCGGCTCTGTCGCGGATGCTGGCAATTTCACCGGACCGCATCTCGATCAAGGCGACTACCAACGAGAAGCTCGGCTTTGTCGGGCGCGAGGAAGGCATAGCGGCGATCGCAACCACCAGCGTTGTGTTTCCCGGCGAGGTGCCGGAATGAGCAGCAACGATTTGGCAAATGCCTTGCTGCAAGCCTGCCAGAAGCGCGGCATCATGCTGGCGACGGCGGAAAGCTGCACCGGCGGCATGATCATCGCCGCGTTGACCGACATCGCCGGCTCCTCCGCCGTGGTCGATCGCGGCTTCATCACCTATTCCAACGAAGCCAAGATGGACATGCTCGGTGTTTCCGCCGCCACGCTTGAGGCGTACGGCGCGGTTTCGCGGGAGACGGCGATTGAGATGGCGAAAGGCGCGCTTGCCTGTTCGCGCGCCGGGCTCACCTTGGCGGTGACCGGCATCGCCGGGCCCGGCGGCGGTTCGACGGAAAAACCTGTCGGCCTGGTCTGGTTCGGCATCGGCCTGGACGACCAGGCCGTGACCGCCGAACACAAGATCTTTGCCGACAAGGGGCGCGATTTCATCCGCCGTGAAACGGTCCGGCACGCGTTGGAACTGGGTTTGCGTGTGCTTGGCTCGCGTCAAGTAGAAGGTGCTGCACCGTAGATGACGTCCGCGCGCTTCTCGAAAGCCTCGGCGAACATGCGGAAGGCGCGATCGAACATGGTTCCCATCACCGCGCCCAGAATGCGGCTTTTGAACTCATAGTCGATGAAGAAGCGGACCGTGCAGCCGGCGTTGCCGTCGGGCTCGAAACGCCAGACATTGCTCAGATATTTGAACGGGCCGTCGATGTATTTCACGTCGATGGTGTTCTCGTCGGGTTTCAGCAGCACCTGCGTCGTGAAGGTTTCGCGGATCGCCTTGTAGCCGATGCTCATGTCGGCGAGGAGAACCGTGCGTCCGTCACGCTCCTTGCGCGAGCGAACCGTCAGCGCCTCGCAAAGCGGCAGGAATTGCGGATAGGATTCTACATCGGCGACCAGCGCGAACATCTGGTCCGGCGTGTGGGATACGCGGCGGGTGGCTTCGAATTTCGGCATGCAACCAGCGCTAGACCGATTTCTGAAGTTGCGCTTCCCGTGCCGCGCGCAGCCTGGCGAAATCGTCGCCGGCATGATGCGACGAGCGCGTCAGCGGGCTCGATGCCACCAGCAGGAAACCCTTGCTCCGGCCGATCGTCTCGAAGGACTTGAACTCCTCCGGCGTGACGAAGCGGATCACCGGATGGTGCTTCTTCGACGGCTGCAGATACTGGCCGATGGTCATGAAGTCGACATTGGCCGAACGCAGATCGTCCATCAGCTGCAGGATTTCGTTCCGCTCTTCGCCGAGACCCACCATGATGCCGGACTTGGTGAAGATCGACGGGTCGAGCTCCTTGACCCGCTGCAGCAGCCGGATCGAATGGAAATAGCGGGCGCCCGGACGAACCGTCAGATAGTTCGACGGCACGGTCTCCAGATTGTGGTTGAAGACGTCGGGCTTGGCCGCCACGACGATCTCCAGCGCGCCTTCCTTGCGCAGGAAGTCGGGCGTCAGGATTTCGATCGTCGTCAACGGCGTTGCCGCCCTGATGGCGCGGATAACTTCGGCGAAATGCTGTGCGCCGCCATCGGCGAGATCGTCGCGGTCGACCGAGGTAATGACGACATGGGTCAAACCCATCTGCTTGACAGCGTGCGCTACGCGAGCCGGTTCATCGGGGTCCAGTGCGGTCGGAATGCCGGTGGCGACGTTGCAGAACGCGCAGGCGCGCGTGCAGATCTCGCCCATGATCATGAAGGTGGCGTGCTTCTTCTCCCAGCACTCGCCGATATTGGGACAGCCGGCCTCTTCGCATACCGTCACCAGCTTGTTCGACTTCACGATCTCGCGCGTTTCGGCATAGCCCTTCGACATCGGCGCCTTGACGCGGATCCAGTCGGGCTTGCGCAGCACGTCCTGGTCAGGCTTGTGCGCCTTTTCCGGATGCCGCAAGCGCGGTGCGTTGGCAATCGTATCGAGGACAGTGACCATCGGGAAACCTGGTTCGTTCGCGATCGCCAGTCAGGCGTTCGCTGTCATAACGTCATCTAAGGCTTTTCAGCGCAAAGAAAAAGGCCGCGGCGGCGCATGCCGCAACAGCCTTTTTCGCATAGCGGATATTCAGCGGTGTTAACGGCGCACAAGACGCCCAGCCCAGATCAGCAGGCAGGCGCCGATAAAGCCGGTGATCAGATAAGCAGTCCAGCCGACGCCGAACGGGCCGAAATTGAGTGCCTGAAGGATGGCGTTCAGCACGACCGCGCCGACGATGCCCAAAATAATGTTCATAAGGATGCCGGTGTTGCTCTTCATGACCATCTCGGCAAACCAACCCGCCAGCCCGCCGATGATGATGGCTGCGATCCAGCCCACGCCATTCACGTCCATATGTCCTCTCCTTGCACGAGTGAAAATGCATCCGGAAGCGAACTGCCTTGCCGCCGAGATCCCGCGGCTTGCGCGCTTGAGTCTCGTGCGGCCAATCTATCATGCGTTAAGCGCGCGACCATAGGCGTCGAGCACGCTTTCCTTCATCATCTCCGACAGCGTCGGGTGCGGGAAGATGGTGTGCATCAACTCTTCCTCGGTCGTTTCGAGATTCATCGCCACGACAAAGCCCTGTATCAGTTCGGTCACTTCGGCGCCGACCATGTGCGCGCCGAGCAGTTGACCAGTCTTCTTGTCGAAGATGGTCTTGATGAAGCCCTGGTCTTCGCCCAGCGCGATGGCCTTGCCATTGGCGGCGAACTGGAAGCGCCCGACCCGGATATCCTTGCCTTCCGCCTTGGCCTTGGCTTCCGTCAGGCCGACGGAGGCGACCTGCGGATTGCAGTAGGTGCAGCCTGGAATCTTGAGCTTGTCGGTGGCATGCACGCCGGGGAAATTGGCGATCTTTTCGACGCACACCACACCCTCATGCTCGGCCTTGTGGGCAAGCATTGGCGGGCCGGCGACATCGCCGATGGCGTAGATGCCCGGCACATTGGTCTTGCCGTAGCCGTCGACGACGACGCAGCCGCGCTCGGTCTTCACGCCGAGTGCCTCAAGCCCGAGATTCTCGATGTTTCCCTGCACGCCGACGGCCGAGATCATGCGGTCGGCGGTGATCTTCTCGACCTTGCCATCCTTCATCTCGACATGGGCAGTGACCGAGTTGGCACCCTTCTCGACCTTGGTCACCTTGGCTTCGAGGATGATCTTCATGCCTTGCTTCTCGAACTGCTTCTGCGCGAATTTCGAGACTTCGGCGTCCTCGACCGGCATCACCGCCGGCAGCAGTTCGACCACCGTCACGTCGGCGCCCATGGTGCGGTAGAAGGAGGCGAATTCGATGCCGATGGCGCCTGATCCCATGACCAGCAGCGACTTCGGCATCTCCTTCGGCACCATGGCCTCGAAATAGGTCCAGATCAGTCTGCCGTCCGGCTCGATGCCTGGCAGCGCGCGCGGCCGCGCACCGGTCGCCAGGATGATGTGTTTGGCGGTATAGGTGCCCTCGCCCTTGACGCCTTTCGGCACCGGCGGCTGCGGCTCCATCGGCTTCTTGGCGGTCCTCGACACGACAACCTCGCCGGGTTTCGAGAGCTTGGCCTCGCCCCAGATGACGTCGACCTTGTTCTTCTTCATCAGGAAGGCAACGCCGCCATTGAGCCGCAGCGAGACTTTTCGCGAGCGGTCGACCACGGCAGCCGTGTCGACGCTGACCTTTCCGTCGAGCTTCAGCCCGTAATCCTTCAGATGATCCGAATAATGCATGATCTCGGCCGAGCGCAGCAGCGCCTTGGTCGGGATGCAGCCCCAGTTGAGGCAGATGCCGCCGAGATGCTCGCGCTCGATGATCGCCGTCTTGAAACCGAGCTGGGCGGAACGCACCGCCGTGACATAGCCGCCGGGGCCGGAGCCGATGATGATGACGTCGTAGTTCTCAGCCACGATTTTTCTCCTTGATTCACAGTTCCAGCATGACGCGCACGAGCGGCGTCAGCGCCTTGCCGATGTTTCGTGTGTTTTCGGCATCGAGGTGGACGCCGTCGAGCGGGGTGGTTTGCGCCACCGTGCATGCATCGAAGAAACCGCAACCAACCTCGTCGGCAAGGGCAGCGTAGAGCGGCGCCAGACGGGTCGAAGCATCGTCACCGCCGGCAAACATTTCCTTGAATTCGGCATTGTCGGTGCGGCTGACCACGGGCGGTGACACGATCAGGACCTGCGGCGCCGGCCAGTCGAACGGGTAGTCGTGACCACGCACGATGTCGATCAGACGCTGGATGCCTTGCTTGGCCGCGACTGGATTGCCGTGGATCCACGGCTTCATATCGTTGGCGCCGAGCATGAAGACGATCAGATCGATCGGCGCATGCGTTGTCAGGATCGTCGGCAGCAGCCTGGCGCCGTTACGATCGGCGCCGGCCAGATGATCATCGAACGCCGTGGTGCGGCCATTGAGGCCTTCGGCAATGACTTCGGCGGCACCGCCGAGCCCCGCCTGCAGCACGCTTGGCCAGCGGTCTTCAAGCGGGTGGCGGCCACCTTCGGCGTTGTAGCCCCAGGTCAGCGAGTCGCCGTAGCAAAGAACCGTCTTCATGCGCCCACCTGTGCGTTAATCAAACCGCGTCTCAACCGCCAGCGCACGAACAGCCAATCATGAAGGCAAAAAGGCTGGTGAAGACTATCCGCACCGCCCTCTCCCTTCCTAGACCAGCATGCCCATCGGGTTCTCAATCAGCCGCTTGAAGGCGACCAGCAGTTCGGCACCGAGCGCACCGTCGACGGCGCGATGGTCGGTCGACAATGTCACCGACATCACGGTGGCGATTTTGATCTCGCCGTTCTTGACCACTGCCCGCTCTTCGCCGGCGCCGACCGCCAGGATCGTCGCATGCGGCGGGTTGATGACCGCGGCAAAATCCTTGATGCCGAACATGCCGAGATTGGACACCGCCGTGGTGCCGCCCTGGTACTCTTCCGGCTTCAGCTTGCGGCTGCGCGCGCGGCTGGCCAGGTCCTTCATCTCGTTGGAGATGGTGGACAGCGTCTTTTCGTCCGCCTTGCGGATGATCGGCGTGATCAGGCCACCCGGGATCGACACCGCAACGCCGACATCGGCATGCTTGTGCTTGACCATGGCGCTTTCCGTCCACGACGCATTGGCATCCGGCACCGCCTTCAGCGCCATCGCCATCGCCTTGATCACCATGTCGTTGACCGACAGCTTGTAAGTGGGTGCGTCGCCCTTTTCCGTTTTCTTCACCGGGGCCGCCGCATTGATCTGCGTGCGCAGCGCCAAGAGCGCATCGAGTTCGCAGTCGAGCGTCAGGTAGAAATGCGGGATCGTGGTCTTGGCCTCGACCAGACGGCGCGCGATGGTCTTGCGCATATTGTCATGCGGGACCAGGTCGTAGGAGCCTTGCTCGAATAGTTTGAGCACCTGATCGTCCGACATCGCCTTCACGGCAGGGGCAGCCGCCGGAGCGCCGGCGGGAGCCTTGGCGGCAGGCGCCGCCTTGGCGCCGCCACCGGCAATCGCCGCGTCGACATCGGCCTTGACCACGCGGCCATGTGGGCCGGTGCCGGTCACGGCGGAGACGTCGACGCCGGCTTCCTTGGCGATACGGCGCGCCAGGGGTGAGGCAAAGGTGCGGTCGCCCGACGATTGGCCAATCTCCCCCCTTGTGGGGGAGATGCCCGGCAGGGCAGAGGCGGGCGTGACAGAATGAGACGTTTGCGGGACAGCGCCCCCCTCTGTCGACTTGGTCGACATCTCCCCCACGGGTGGGGAGATTGGCGCTTTATCCTGCTTGGCCTCGGCTTTCGCTGGTTCGGCAGCCCCACCGCTTTTCGCGGCAGCGCCCGCATCTTCACCCTCGGCAGCCAGCACGGCGATCAGCGCGTTGACCTTGACGCCCTCGGTGCCGGCGGGAACGACGAGCTTGGCAACCGTGCCCTCATCGACTGCCTCGACTTCCATCGTAGCCTTGTCGGTCTCGATCTCGGCAATGACATCGCCCGGCGAAACCTTGTCGCCTTCCTTGACCAGCCACTTGGACAGATTGCCCTCTTCCATCGTGGGCGACAGGGCCGGCATGGTGATGTTGATTGGCATTTTGTCCTCCCGCCCGGTTCAGCGATACGTGACGGCTTTGACCGCCTCGATGACCTCGCCGATATTGGGCAAGGCCAGCTTTTCGAGGTTGGCCGCATAGGGCATCGGCACATCCTTGCCGGCAATGGTGATCACCGGAGCGTCGAGGAAGTCGAAGGCGCGCTGCGACACCTGGTTGGCGATATGGTCGCCGACCGAACTCTGCGGGTAGCCTTCCTCCACCACGACCAACCGGTTGGTCTTCTTGACCGAGGCGATGATGGTGTCGAGGTCGAGCGGCCGGATGGTCCTGAGATCGATGATCTCGACGTCGATGCCCAGGCCGCGCAGTTCGGCCTCGGCCTTGACCGCATAGGTCATGCCGATGCCGAAGGAGACGATGGTGACGTCCTTGCCGGTCTTGTGGATGCGCGCCTTGCCGATCGGCAGCACGAAATCATCCAGCTTCGGCACGTCGAAGGACTGGCCGTAGAGGATTTCGTTCTCGAGGAAGATAATCGGATTGGGATCGCGGATCGCAGCCTTCAGCAAGCCCTTGGCGTCGGCGGCGGTGTAAGGCATCACCACTTTCAGGCCCGGAATGTGGCTGTACCAGGCGGCATAGCACTGCGAGTGCTGGGCGGCGACCCGGGCGGCGGCACCGTTCGGTCCGCGGAACACGATCGGAGCGCCCATCTGGCCGCCCGACATATAGAGCGTCTTGGCGGCCGAGTTGATGATCTGGTCGATCGCCTGCATGGCGAAGTTGAAGGTCATGAACTCGACGATCGGCTTCAGGCCGGCCATCGCGGCACCCACGCCGACGCCGGCAAAGCCGTGCTCGGTGATCGGCGTGTCGACGACGCGGCGCGGTCCGAATTCCTGCAGCAGGCCTTGCGTGATCTTGTAGGCGCCCTGGTATTCGGCGACCTCCTCGCCCATGACGAAGACATCGCCATCGCGGCGCATTTCCTCGGCCATGGCATCGCGCAGCGCCTCGCGCACCGTGGTCGAGACCATTTCCGTGCCGGCCGGAATATCCGGATCGGCGGCGATTTCCGTCTTGGGGGCGGCGGCGACCGGCGTGGCCGCGGGCTTTGCGGCCTCAGCCTTGTCCTCGGCTGCTGGAGCCTCCGCCTTATCAGGCGCTTCCGCCTTGGCGGGAGCCGCGGACTTGCCGATGTCTCCGGCACTTTCGCCGTCCTGCAATAAAACAGCGATCGCCGTGTTGACCTTGACGCCTTCGGTGCCGGCGGCGATCAGGATCTTGCCCAGCGTGCCTTCGTCAACGGCTTCGACTTCCATCGTCGCCTTGTCGGTCTCGATCTCGGCGATGACATCGCCGGCGACGACCTTGTCGCCCTCGTTCTTCAACCACTTGGAAAGATTGCCCTCTTCCATGGTCGGCGAGAGAGCGGGCATGAGAATTTCGATCGGCATGTCCTTGCCCTCCCGTTACAATACGATATCGGTCCAGAGCTCGGACGGATCCGGCTCCGCGTCGTTCTGGGCAAATTCGGCGGCGTCCGCAACGACGTCACGAACCTCCTTGTCGATGGCCTTGAGCTCGTCCTCGGTCGCCCACTTCTTCCCGGTCAGCCGCGCCTTGACCTGCTCGATCGGGTCATGGTCCGAGCGCATCTTCTGCACTTCTTCCTTCGAGCGGTATTTCGCCGGGTCGGACATCGAGTGACCGCGATAGCGGTAGGTCTGCATTTCGAGAATGATCGGTCCGTTGCCGGCGCGGCACCATTCGGTCGCCTGGTCGCCGGCGGCCTTCACGGCGCGCACGTCCATGCCATCGACCTGGATGCCAGGGATCTTGAACGAGGCGCCGCGATGCGAAAAGTTGGTTTCCGCCGAAGAGCGCGAAACCGAGGTGCCCATGGCATAGCGGTTGTTCTCGATGATGTAGATCACCGGCAGCTTCCACAGCGAGGCCATGTTGAAGCTTTCATAGACTTGGCCTTGGTTGGCCGCACCGTCGCCGAAATAGGTCAGCGAGACATTGTTGTTGTCGCGGTAGCGGTTGGCGAAGGCCAGCCCGGTGCCGAGCGAAACCTGCGCGCCGACGATGCCGTGGCCGCCATAAAAATGCTTTTCCTTGGAGAACATGTGCATGGAGCCGCCCTTACCCCGCGACAGGCCGCCACGACGCCCGGTCAGCTCGGCCATGACGCCACGCGGCGACAGCTCCATCGCCAGCATGTGGCCGTGGTCGCGATAGGCGGTGATCATCTGATCGCCGTCGATCAGCGCCATCTTCATGCCCGTGACGACCGCTTCCTGGCCGATATAGAGGTGGCAGAAGCCACCGATGAAGCCCATGCCATAAAGTTGGCCGGCCTTTTCCTCAAAACGGCGGATGAGCAGCATGTGCCGGTAGGCGGCAAGCTCTTCGTCCTTGGTGAATTCGGCAGGCTTGGGGGCCGAAAGCCCCGATTTACCGTCGGATTTGGATTTGGCAGGCGCTTTTCTGGCGGCGGTAGCCATGCATCACTCCCTGTTGGCGTCTCTTTGTGGACATTAGAGCAGATGAAATCTGCTCTGGGGAGATGAGCTCCTCCCCATCGATTTATGGGAAGCTAACACGCGTAAGAGCGTTGCGCCATGCCGAATTTGCATAGCTGGCATGCACCTAAGCGATTAAAATCATTGAAAATATTGCCGATTAACTGGATATCAGTTATTTCTCGACGGACGGCAACATGATGGTGATTTCGTCTGCCTGGGACAGATTGAGCGCCTTGCGCGCCTGCTCGTCGAGCATGTCCTTCTCAAGCGTGCCTTCATGCATGAGCCGAACGCGGCGCTCGAGTTCCATGCGGCGTGCCTTGATCGCATCGAGCTGGCCTTGCAGCGCTACCGTCTGGGCTTCCAGCTGGTATTTCGAGTAGATGCCGAATTCGCCGTGATAGGCATGAAAGCCGAAATAAGCCAAAAACGCCGCGCAGAGCGAGGGGATGATCAGCCGGCCGTTGTTTCTCTGCTTGTGCTGACGCGTCCACATCGCCCGATTCCTCTCGGCCGCGAACTCAGGCGGCTCACGATCTTTTTCGCTCGATTGTGCTTAACGGACGGTTACGGATGACCGGCGGGGCCCTGTCGAAATGAAAAAGGGCGGGAATGCTCCCGCCCTTTCATCCGATATTCGACGTTAGCGTGCTTACGGATCAGCCCTTGACCACCGACTTGCCGGCGTAGCTTGCTTGCTTGCCGAGCTCTTCCTCGATGCGGATCAACTGGTTGTACTTGGCCATGCGGTCGGAGCGCGACAGCGAGCCGGTCTTGATCTGTCCGCAATTGGTGGCGACCGCGAGATCGGCAATGGTCGAATCCTCGGTTTCGCCCGAGCGGTGCGACATGACGGCGGTGTAGCCGGCCTTGTGCGCGGTTTCGACGGCGTCGAGCGTTTCCGTCAGCGAGCCGATCTGGTTGACCTTGACCAGAATCGAATTGGCAACGCCCATGCGAATGCCGTCGCGCAGCCGTGCGGTGTTGGTGACGAACAAATCGTCGCCGACCAGCTGGGTCTTCTTGCCGATCAGATCGGTCAGGTACTTCCAGCCTTCCCAATCGTCCTCGGCCAGGCCGTCCTCGATCGAGATGATCGGATAGTCGGCGGCAAGCTTGGCCAGGTACTTGGCCTGCGCCTTGGGGTCGCGCGTCTTCTTCTCGCCCTCATAGACGTAGTTGCCGTCCTTGAAGAACTCGGTCGCGGCGCAATCGAGGCCGAGCGCAATCTCCTCGCCCGGCTTGAAGCCGGCCTGCTCGATCGATTCCATGATGAAATCGAGCGCCACAGGCGCACTTTTCAAATTCGGGGCAAAGCCGCCCTCGTCGCCGACATTGGTGTTGTGGCCGGCATCCTTCAGCTTCTTCCTCAGCGTGTGGAAGATTTCCGAACCCCAGCGGACACCTTCACGCAGCGTCGGCGCGCCGATCGGCAGGATCATGAATTCCTGGAAGTCGATCGGGTTGTCGGCATGCGCGCCGCCATTGATGATGTTCATCATCGGCACCGGCAGGAGATGCGCCTTGGTGCCGCCGACATAACGGTAGAGCGGCAGGCCGGCTGCTTCGGCGGCGGCCTTGGCCACCGCCAGCGACACGCCGAGAATGGCGTTGGCGCCGAGCCGGCTCTTGTTGGGTGTGCCGTCGAGCTCGATCATGGTCTGGTCGATGTGGATCTGATTTTCGGCTTCCATGCCGCCGATCGCCTCGAACAGCTCGCCATTCACCGCCTCAACAGCCTTGAGCACGCCCTTGCCGAGATAGCGGGCGCCGCCGTCGCGCAGTTCGACGGCCTCGTGGGCGCCGGTCGAAGCGCCCGACGGCACCGCCGCGCGGCCCATCGAGCCGTCTTCGAGAATGACGTCGACCTCGACGGTCGGATTTCCACGGCTGTCCAGGATTTCACGCCCGACAATGTCGATGATGGCGGTCATTGCGATGTCCTCGATTGATCTTAAGAAGCGTCGCGCACGTCTTAGCCAAAGTGCCGTAAAAGGCAATCGGCCGGCTCGCAATTATTGCCGTGGCGTCAGCCTAAAGCGCGTCGCGTTTGAACGGATTCAAACGGATTCAGGCGCCGCGCTTTAGATGTTTGTTTTTATGCATGTCGTTCTCCCAAAACCGGGGCCACTTTTTGGGCGACATGCATCACGATTCACGAAGCGCAAATCGCTGTCATCATAAGTCATGTGCGGCAGAGCGGCTTCCGGCTATGGTGCGGATGCGCGGGGCGAAACAGGAGGAGTTTCGCCATGTCCCAGTTGAGTGGTATCGTGAGTCTGTTCCTGATCGCGGCGGCCTTTCTGACGTCGTGCGACAATCAGCAGTCGCCGCCCAAGGCTGCGGCGCCCTTGTCGGCGCCGCATATAAGCGGATAGGTGTGCCTCGAATCCAAAAGGCCCCGTCGATCTCTCGACGGGGCCTTTTGCTTGCAGGCATCAATGCCAGTAAGGCGTGACCTTGTAGTAGTCATAGGACGCGTCGCGTGCCACCTCACCATCCGCGCCGGCCAGTTCGTTGATCGAATAGGCGGGTGCGGCCTTCAGCTGTTCCTTGGAGAACGGCACGACATAGCCGCCCTTGTCCTCGTCGTAGTCCAGGCTTGCCCACGGTATCGCGTGATACTTCTCGCCGATGCCGAGGAAGCCGCCAAAACCGATCACTGCGAACATGATGCCGTTCGACGTCTTGTCGAGCATGACGTCCTGGATGCTGCCGATGCTCTTGCCCTCGGTGTTGTAGACCGACGTGCCAATGACTCGCGAAGCCGCGATGGCCTCGGTGTGGCCAGTCTGGGTTGTCATGATCTTGCTCCTCATTGTCGTTAACTCTGCTTGGACAATGAGGGGCGCGGGCGAAAGTTCCCGACTTTTTTCGGCTGCGGGCCGGTCACTCCGCGAGGATGAAAGTCACCTTCATGTTGACGCGATAGGCGGTAATCTTGCCGTCCTCGACGACGATCTTCTGATCCTGGATCCAGGCGCCTTCGACGTTCTTCAGGGTTTTCGATGCGCGCGCAATCCCCTGTTCGATGGCGTCCTGAAAGCTCTTGTTCGACGACGAGGTGATTTCGGTGACGCGGGCGACGGACATGGCTTCCTCCTGCCAAAACGCTCATTTGCCGGGCAAGCGTACAGTCGGCTTATGCCGATCACAAGCGCCGACAGTCGGCGAAGGATGTGCCTGGCTTAGTGACCCTTGGCGATGCGATCGAATGCCATCAGCCGCTCGAGCAGGGCCGGCATGTCCTTCAGCGGCAGCATGTTCGGGCCATCGGAAGAGGTCGAATTATCCGGATCCTGATGGGTCTCGATGAACACGCCGGCAACGCCGACGGCGACGGCGGCGCGTGCCAGAGTCTCGACAAAGCGGCGCTCACCACCCGAGGAGCCGCCCTGCCCGCCCGGCTGCTGCACCGAATGGGTGGCGTCGAAGATCACCGGCGCGCCGATCTCGGCCATGACAGGCAAAGCGCGCATGTCGGAGACCAGCGTGTTGTAGCCGAAGGAGACACCGCGCTCGGTGGTCAGCACATTGGCGTTGCCGGAGCCGGTGATCTTGGCGACGACGTTCTTCATGTCCCAGGGGGCAAGGAACTGCCCCTTCTTCACGTTGATCACCTTGCCCGTTTTGGCGGCGGCGACCAGCATGTCGGTCTGGCGCGACAGGAAAGCCGGAATCTGCAGGACGTCGACATGCGGCGCGACGATGGCGCACTGCTCCTCGGTGTGGACATCGGTCAGCACGGGGAGCGAAAATGCCTTGCGCAGTTCGTCGAAGACGGGAAGTGCCGCATCCATGCCGGCACCCCGCGTCGCCGACAGCGAAGTGCGGTTGGCCTTGTCGTAGCTGGTCTTGTAGACGAGGCCTATGCCGAGCTTGCCGGTCAGTTCCTTCAGCGCGCCGGCCATATCGAAGGCATGCTGGCGCGATTCAAACTGGCAAGGGCCGGCGATCAGCGCCAAGGCTGCATTGTTGTCGAAGACGACATTGCCGACGGTTACCGATGAATTGGGCGCCAGGGGTATGCTCATGGGATCTCCCGGAAGATGAAGGCCGCGCCCTGTCCGGGTGCAGGCCGCACGACAATATCATTGCCCGCTATATCGTGTTGGATGGAATTGGCTGCAAGCAGCCGCGATGTGACATCGGCGCTCCGGACCGAAAAGACCACCGCGGCGAAGCGAAGGTCCGTCGGCGCACCGGCCGGCAGGCCAAAGCGCGCGGTGAAAGAGGCTGGGTCGAGCACGCTCAGATCCGCATTCGGCAAGTGAAATGTGCCGCCCCGGCTGTCGGTGGTCGGATTGTCCACCGCCACCGAAATCAATCCATGCTGTTCGGCAGGTTGGTCGCTGACAGCTACGATCTCGACAATTCCAGTGGCGCCGTTGGCGTGCGCCTGCAAAGCCGCACGGTCCACGTCAGGCGCGTTGACCCGCTCGCAGGCAAACAGGAAAGCGTCCGTGGCCTTGGCTCCCGCCGCAAAGGCGAGCTTGAACGATGCGACGTCGCTTTTGCCCGCCGGGTCCGTGAAGGCGCGCGAAAAGCTAAGCGTGTCCCCCGCCGAGATGCCGGCCTCGAGGTAGCGCGCATGATCGGCATCGGCATTGCCGGTAGAGAGAACCATGGCGGAGAATCCCTCGTCACCACGGTTGTCGCGATAGATGCGGTCGCGCGCGACGAAGACATTGCCTTCGGCAATGGCCGTCGTCGCGGCCTGCGAATCGCCGACAGCCAGTGGTTCGAGATAGGTGCCGTCGGCGAGGAACACACAACAGTTTTCGGTCCCGAAGGGATGGACCCCGGTCGGTGCAACGACGAAGCCGAGCGTGGTGAGCCGGGCTCGCGCCACATCGAGGCTCTGCGTCGGCAGCACCAGATGATCGAGCGGATGGGCGCCGGTGGCTGTGGTTCGGGTCATGCAGGCGCGATGTGCATCATTCCGCAAACCGGTTCAAGACTTGATCGCAATCCGGGCCGGTCCACCCGGCTATTTCATGGGACGTCGAAAGGCCGGAGCGTGATCTCGATCAGCTCCCCGCGACGACATCGGCGGAGTAGCGCAGCTCGCGCAGTGGTTTGACCTTGCTGGTGGTCCGCGCATAGAGCGGGTGCGCCTTGTAGGCGGCCAGCGCGGCGTCATCGGCGAATTCCGCATAGACGACCACATCGACCTCATCCGACAGCGGGTCCACCTTGGTGTTCAAGGTGACCTCGAAAAGGCTGGAATGAGGAATGTTGCCGAGCGCCAGCAGGCCGGTGCGCACCGCCTCCACGTCCTCCTTACGCCGCGCGCTGAAGAAAACGATATGCCGGATCAAAGCCGCCTCCTCGATCTAAATGCCGGAGGTCTTTTGTGACGGCAGCACGGCGGCGTCAATCGACAAGGATGTCGCGGCCGCCGGTCGTTCGAGCAGACGTTAGATATTGTTGGTGACGGACCGCGCGAAGTGCGTGGCGCCCCTCACCGTTGAGTCGAGATACCGGCCCTGATTGTATATGCCATCCCAGATCAGGAAAAACGCGATGGCGGCAATGACGACTACATAACGCATGGCTAAATCTATCGCACACGCAATGCCGCAGCCATAGGCGTTTTTGGCGCGTTCGGCCTTTGCTGTGCAAAAGGCAGATCCACACCGGCGAGAGCACCCACTTGGCACAGCCCAGCTTGCAGCCTGCCTCTTGAAGTTCCCCCTCATGACGTGGAAGATTGTCGCAAGGATTCACTGGGAAGCGCTGAAGCTCAGGCGAAAAAGGGCGCGCGCTTCGTTCGAGACCGCCGATCGCCGAACCGGTCAGCTGCCGGAACCACGCAACGGTGTTCGAACCTGGCGAATGAACCGCGAGAACCGGGGCTCGGCAATTTGCGCCGACACCGCGGAAGTCAGGGGCGCGTGAGATGGCACACAAGGAACATCATGGCATGGCGTTGAGCGACGCGATCAGGCTCGACGAATTCAATTTCGCCGAGATCGTCAAAGGTCTGCCGGCCAAGGCACGCATGGTGCTGTCGGCGGCGATGAACCTGCCGCGCGGTTCGCTCAAGGTCAGGATGCCGGACGGCCGCGCCGTCCTCGTCGGCGGCAAGGGACCCGGCCCGGACGCCGAACTGGTGCTCAAGAACTGGCGCTTGCCCGGCCGCGCCTTTTCCGGCGGCACGATCGGCGTTGCCGAATCCTACATGGATGGCGATTGGGATAGCCCCGACGTGACCAGCTTCCTGGAGCTGTTCGTGATCAATTCGGCCATCGGCGAGCGTATCGCGGGCGGCACCAGCTGGCTCATCAACACCGTCCAGCGCATCCGCCACTGGTTCAACCAGAACACACGCACCGGCTCGAGGCGCAACATCTCGGCGCATTACGACCTTGGCAACGCCTTCTACAAGGAATGGCTCGATCCGAGCATGACCTACTCCTCGGCGCTCTATACGACCGGTGCCAACGACCTGGAAAGCGGCCAGGCCGCCAAATATCGCGCGCTGGCGAAGGATATCGGGATCGATCCGAAGGACCATGTGCTGGAAATCGGCTGCGGCTGGGGTGGCTTCGCCGAATTCGCGGCGCGCGAGATCGGCTGCCGGGTGACAGGGCTGACAATCAGCCGCGAGCAGCACGATTTCGCCACGGCGCGCATCGCCAAGGCCGGACTTGCCGACAAGGTTGACATCAAGCTGCAGGATTATCGCGACGAAACCGGCACCTATGACCGCATCGCCTCGATCGAGATGTTCGAGGCGGTCGGCGAGAAATACTGGCCACTATTCTTCAGCAAAATGAAGGCCTGCCTGAAGCCCGGCGGCACTGCTGGCCTGCAGATCATCACCATCAACGAAGCTTCTTACGACACCTATCGCGCAAGGCCGGATTTCATCCAGCGCTACGTGTTCCCCGGTGGCATGCTGCCGACGCCGTCTATCCTCAAGGCGCTCGGCAGGGATCATGGCCTCGCCCATCTGCGCGAACACGTGTTTCCCGACGACTATGCCCGCACGCTCGCCGAATGGCGCCACCGGTTCTGGGCGTCATGGGAGAAGATCGTCCCGCTCGGCTTCGACGACCGCTTCAAGAAGCTCTGGGAGTTCTACCTGCACTATTGCGAGGCCGGATTCCGCGCCAGCTACATCGACGTGCGCCAGGTGGTCTACAAGGCTTATTAGATCGACGCCGCGGTGACGGCATGGAACCGAGCTTCGAACGGAAGTGGTCAGAGCAGGATGCGGTATTTCGCGAATCCTGCCTCGCCCTCACCCGCCGGTTCGATCTTCAGCGATTTCACCCGCCCAATAAAATCCTTCGCCTTGGCGCCGGTTTCGAACACGGCGCTGGTTCCGGGCAGCGGCATGAACGACCAATTGTCGTCCGGCGCGGATGAACATACGCAGCCGGGGAAGATCAGCCCTTGTCGTCGTCGCCCTGGGTGATCAGTCGCGCGCTGCGCTGACCCGTCGCGTAGATCCATAGCCAGCTCAACGAAACGGCGAGCCGGTTACGAAAGCCGATCAGGAAATAGATGTGTGCAATCCCCCACAGCCACCAGGCCGCCCAGCCGGTGAGCTTGATCCAGCCGAAGTCGATCACGGCGGCACGCTTGCCGATCGTGGCGAGATCGCCGTCATGCCTATAGTGGAACGGGCGCGAGGTGGTGTCGCCGGCAAGCCGCGCCTTCAGCGTGGCGGCAACATGCCGGCCCTGCTGCTTGGCGGCGGGCGCCACTCCAGGAACGGGCCGCCCGTCAGGCCGCAGGACATGAGCGGCATCGCCGATGACGAAAATCTCCGGGCTGCCAGGGACGGTCAGGTCTGGCTCGACGAGCACCCTGCCCGCCCGGTCCGCCGCCGCGCCGAGCCACTCGGCGGCCGGTGAAGCGGCAACGCCCGCCGCCCACAGGATCGTCTTCGCCGCCAGGTGCTTGTCGCCGAAGACGACGCCCTCGGCGTCGCAACGCGTAACAGCCCGGCCGAGTTCGACCGTCACGCCGAGCCGCTCGAGCGCCTTCGAGGCATAGTCGGAAAGCTTCGGTGCGAAATTGGCCAGAATACGGTCACCGGCCTCGATCAGCACCACGCGCGTGTCGCGTGTATCGATGTTGCGGAACTCGCCATGCAGCGTGTCATGTGCCAGCTCGACGATGGTGCCGGCCAGTTCCACGCCGGTCGGCCCGCCACCGACGATCGCAATGGTCAGCAGCGCCTGGCGTTTGGCGGGATCGGTCTCCCGCTCGGCCTGCTCGAAAGCCAGAAGTATGCGCCGCCGAACCGTGGTGGCGTCCTCCAGCGTCTTCAGGCCAGGCGCGAAAGGCTCCCACTCGTCATGGCCGAAATAGGCATGGCGGGCACCGGTGGCGAGCAGCAGCGTGTCGTAGGCGACCGCGCTGCCGTCTTCGAGCAGCACGCGTTTGCCGGCGCGATCGACGCCGACGACATTGGCGAGCAATGTCGTCACGTCCTTACGCTTGTGCAGCAGATGGCGGACCGGCCAGGCAATCTCGGATGTCGCCAGCGCCGTGGTCGCCACCTGGTAGAGCAGCGGCTGGAAGAGGTGATGGTTACGCTTGTCGATCATGGTGATGCGCACCGGCGCACCGCCAAGCGCACGTGTGAATTCGAGACCGCCGAAACCCGCGCCGACGACGACGACATGATGGCTGGCTTGGTTCATCTCAATTCACCCCAATGCATCTGACCTGATGTAGGTATTTTTGTGCACTGCAACAACGCTCCATCCTTTGATGATTGCCCGGGAGTCGCCTTCGAATGTCGTGAATGCACATGTCGGGCACCGTGGCCCGGTATAGCGTTCTTCAAACGGCACCACGAGGTGAGGCATGGCCAACGATCGAGACGACGCCGCTCCGGCGCGGTATTCTTCGCCGCCCTGTTTCATGCATGAACTCGATCCGGAATTCAGAGCGCCTCTGAACGACTGGACCGATGTGAGACGCTGGCGCAAGCCCGAGCGCGAACGCCTGATCACGGCCCGCCTTGCCGTTTCGGCCGACGCGAGAACGGTCATGTCGCAACGGATCGCCGATGGCCTCGACGCGATCATTGGCAAGATCGCCGGCCGCATGGTCAGTCTTTACTGGCCGTTTCGCGGCGAGCCGGACTTGCGGCCATGGATGGCGTCCGTCAATGCACGCGGCGGCCGCACCGCCCTGCCCATCGTTGTCGAGAAAGGGCACCCGCTGACCTTTCGCACCTACGCGCCGGGCGACAGGCTGGAGAAAGGCGTCTGGAACATCCCGATTCCTGCCGAGGGCGATCCGGTGCTGCCGGACATCGTCATCTCACCGATCGTCGGCATCGATCCCCAGAACTACCGCCTGGGCTATGGCGGCGGCTTCTTCGACCGCACGCTGGCCGCGATGCCGTTCAAGCCCCTGGTCATCGGCGTCGGCTACGAGCTGCAGCGCATCGCCACCATCTACCCGCAGCCGCACGATATCCCGATGGATCGGGTGGTGACCGAGGCATTCAGGATCGGTTAGCGGTGTTGAGATTCAGGTTAGGCCGAGTCGAGAATGGCGGGTTCCGAGAACCGGAACGGAGGGGACGTTAGAGTCCATGAGTACCGGAAGCACAAGAAACCGCCGTTCGCAGGCCGGCATCACCTGAATCGATATAGCTCAGGCCATTTCCGGTTTCATGCCCATGGCTGTGCGGTCGACGATTTCGCGTAGCGCAAAAGATGAGTTGATCTTTGTCACATGCGGCATCGCCGACAGCCATTCCTTGTGGATGCGCTCATAGTCGACGAGATCCTTTGCCGCGATCCTGAGAATATAGTCGTACTCGCCGGACATCAGATGGCAGGACAGCACGTTCGGACAGCGCTTGATCGCCGCCTCGAAATCCGACAGCGTCTTCTCGAATTGTCCCGACAAGGATATGTGCACGATCGCCGTCATCTGGTGGCCAAGCGCAGCATTGGAGAGCCGGGCATGGTAGCCGCGGATGGTTCCGGATTTCTCCAGATTGTCGAGCCGGCGCGAACAGGCCGACTGCGACAGGCCGACCTTCTCGGCGAGTGCCGCATTGGGTATCCGGCCATCCTTCTGCAAAGTCTCGAGAATGGCGATATCAATCCTGTCGAGCGGCATTTTTCGTGAATCCTGCGAAAATCTGACTGTTTTGCGCAACGATTATCGAAACACGCCCGCTGGCGCAAGCGCATTCGCAAACACTTGCGCACCGATTCGTGGTTCACTCCTGCAATACAGGGAACGAGCCCAAAAGGGCCGGATCAGGAGAAGAAAAATGCGCGTCGGCTGCCCCAAGGAAATCAAGAATCACGAATATCGCGTCGGCCTCACGCCCGGCTCGGTCCGCGAATATGTCGCCCATGGCCACGAAGTGCTGGTCGAGACGGGAGCCGGAGCCGGCATCGGGGCCGATGACAACGCCTATCGCGCCGCCGGCGCGACGATTGCCAAGACGGCTGCCGACGTGTTCGCCAAGTCGGACATGATCGTCAAGGTCAAGGAGCCGCGGCCCACCGAATGGGCGCAGCTTCGCGAAGGCCAGATCCTGTACACCTATCTTCATCTTGCTCCGGATCCGGAGCAGACCAAGGGCCTGCTCGCTTCCGGCGTGACGGCAATCGCCTACGAGACCGTGACCGATGATCGTGGCGGCCTGCCGCTGCTGGCGCCGATGTCCGAGGTCGCCGGACGCCTGTCGATCCAGGCCGGCGCCACGGCGCTGCAGAAGGCCAATGGCGGCCGCGGCGTGCTGCTCGGCGGCGTGCCCGGCGTGCTGCCCGGCAAGGTCACCGTGCTTGGCGGCGGCGTTGTCGGCCTGCACGCTGCCAGGATGGCGGCGGGGCTTGGCGCCGATGTCACCATCATCGACCGCTCGATCCCGCGCCTGCGTCAGCTCGATGACCTCTTCGCCGGCCGCGTCCACACCCGTTACTCGACGGTCGAGGCGCTGGAAGAAGAGTGTTTTTCGGCCGATATCGTCGTTGGCGCCGTGCTGATCCCCGGTGCCGCGGCGCCGAAGCTGGTTTCGCGCGAAATGCTCTCAGGCATGAAGAAGGGCTCGGTGCTGGTCGACGTCGCCATCGACCAGGGCGGCTGCTTCGAGACCTCGCACGCCACAACCCATGCCGATCCGACCTATGAGGTCGATGGCGTCATCCACTATTGCGTCGCCAACATGCCGGGCGCGGTGCCGGTCACCTCGGCCCATGCGCTCAACAACGCAACGCTTCACTATGGCCTGCAGCTTGCCGACAAGGGCCTGAAGGCGCTGATCGACGACCACCATTTGCGCAACGGCCTCAATGTCCACAAGGGCAAGATCACCAACCGGGCTGTCGCCGAGGCACTCGGCTACGAACTGGTCGAGCCGAAAGCCGTTCTGGCCGCCTGATTTCACAAAAAGACTGCTTCTTCCCGTCTCACCCGCCGGTTTCATGCCGGCGGGTTTTTCTTTGGGATCGAAGCAGGCAACAAAAAAGCGGAGCCAAAGCCCCGCTTCCTCGATGTCGAGATTTGCCGCCGGTTCATCCGCGGTCGGCCAATCGATCGACAATCGCGTTCTATCGCGATTATGCGACGGGAGTACGACAGCGTCTCCTGTCGGCGATCCCAGCGCCTCATGCGCGCTCGATGCGACACTGGTAGCAATTGTTGCGCGCGGAACGGACATGGACGTAGGCGATATCGTCGCGCTCGAACAGCGCCTCTGCCCGTGCGGCGATTGCTCCGGTCGGGATGACACCGCCACTGCCATAGACGATGCGATCATCCCTGCCATAGCCGCGCACGATGTAGTCGGGACTTTCGAGGATCTCGGGAAGCGCCTCGCTTCCGGCGGCGCGTTCGCATTCCTCGGCATGCAGGAAGATCGGCCCGGTTTCGGCGTAGGGCTGGAGCTCCGGAAATGGCCGGTAGGCCAGAATGAGGTAAGCGTCGCCGGCGGCGATGTTTTTCAGGCAGTGCCGGCAAGGCATGCCGTCCCCGTCGGAGATCTTTCGCTCGGGCGTGTTTCCGTAAGCATCGGGACCGCCCCGCTGCAGGTTCCTGACATCGTCGGTCGGCAACGCTTTGAACTGGATGGTCATGGTGAATTTCTCCGGTGTCGTTGACCGGAAATTATGTCGCCAGGTCCGCGCCTCCCACCCGATTCCTGCCAAGGTGCAGGACCGATCGATTCTCGGCAATCGGTCCTGCGACCAGTTCTGTTCGGATCGGGTTTTGTCCGTCCGGCATATTGCGCCGGCTAAAGAATACTGTCCCGCTCAGCGGATAAAATCGTCGAAGCGGCGGAGCGTCACGCGCCGGTTCTGCCAATTCTCGTTCTGCGTTTGCACGAGCAAAAACTCCTCACCGTAACCAACCGTTTCCAGTGCATAGCCGGGCACACGGAATTCGCGCACCAGTGTGCGCTTGAGCGAAGCGGCGCGCTGTTCCGACAGGGCATGGTTCGACTGGAAGGAGCCGACGGCGTCGGTATGGCCCTCGATCAGCACGCGGGCACCCGGATCGCGGCGCAGGATGCGCCGCAGCGCGTCAGCAATGTTCTCGATCTTGTCGTATTGCGAGTTGGAAATGGCCGCCGAACCGAAGGCGAAATTGATCGACTGGATATCGATCGAGCGGGCCATGCGGCGCAAATCCGGGCGCCGCTTGAATTCGCGGATGGTGACGCGTTCATTCGGCCGCAGCTTCACACGCGGTGCCGCCTCGAGCTTCCTCTCGATCGTCGCGGCCGAAGGCGTTGTCGCCTGGGCGGCGGCAAGACTTGGCATGGCAATGGCCGCGATCAGCGCGGCGGCAAGTGTACGGCGGGTCAACATGTCTTCGTCTCCTTCGGCCTTGGCCGCATTGATGGTGCGGGCAACATGCCAAAGGCAGCCTGAAGCGCCGATGAACGACGGGTTCAGATTCCGGCTGGTATCACGGCCGCATGACACTGGCCGAGCGTTCGTCGAAAGGCAGCGGATGCACGGTCTCTTTCTTCTGCGCCACAGGTGCAAAGCCGAGCTTCTGATAGAGCGGCAGAGCCGCCGGATGATCGAGCGTGCAGGTCTGCACCGTCACCCGCTTCGGACCATACGACCACGCGGCGGCGATCGCGGAGCCCAGGAACCAGCGGCCGATGCCCTGCCCGGTGGCATGTTCCATCATGCCGAAATAGGCAAGTTCGACTTCTTCCGGCAGATGCGGCTTGAGATCGAAGAAGCCGGCCGGTGCCCCGTCGAGATAGAGCACCCTGATGTCGCGATCCTCGCGGTGGATGCCGGCGGAAAGCTCGTCATCATCCAGTCTCAGCACATTGACCCAGTGCCATTTGCGCCCCACCCGGTCCATCAAATAGCGGTAGAAATGCAGCGGAATGTCCTTGGTCTTCAGCAGCGCGACCTGACGGTTATAGGGCACAGGCGGCAAATAGGCCGGCGGCATATGCATCTCGAGGAACGTCACCGTGACTTCGATGTCTGCCAGCACGCCGTTTTCCATCGTCTTCATTCCTTGCCGGTCACGACAGGCGTGTCGGAAAGCCCACCCCACTCCGTCCATGAGCCGTCGTAAAGCCTGTTGTCGGTGTGGCCAAGCGTTTCCAGCGCCAGCGTCACCACCGCCGCGGTAATGCCGGAGCCACATGAGGTGACGACGGGTTTCGACAGATCGATGCCGGCCTCTTCGATCACCTTGCGCAGGCGGTCCTTCGACAACAGCTCGCCATTTTCCGACAGCGCCGAATAGGGCAGATTGCGCGCGCCAGGCATATGGCCGGAGCGGATGCCCGCGCGCGGTTCTGGCTCGGTGCCGGTGAAGCGGCCCGGCCCACGGGCGTCGGCGATCTGGCTCTCCCCGGTGTCGACGATCCGGCGCATGTCGGCGAGGCTGGCGACGCGACCAGCGTCGAAATCGGCATGAAATACGCTTGGCGCGATCTTCGTCGGTTCGGCCGTTACCGGCCGGCCGGCGGCTTTCCAGCCATCGAAGCCGCCGTCCAGAATATAGGTCTGGAAGACGCCCATCACCCGGAACATCCACCATGCCCGAGGCGCGGAGAAGAAACCCGGGCCGTCATAGACGACGATGGTGTCATCGGCCGAAACGCCCATGGCGCCCACATACTGGGCGAAGTGCTGCGGCGACGGCAACATGTGCGGCAGGGGCGAATCCGGGTCGGAAACGGCATCCTGATCCAGGAACCGCGCGCCCGGAATGTGCGCCGCCTCGTATTCGCCGCGCGCATCGCGCTTTTGCGCCGGGAGATACCAGGACGCATCGATGATCGTCATGCCCGGCTCGCCGAGACGCTGCTGCAGCCAGTCCGCATCGACGGTGAAAGGGCTGTCCTCTGCCATTCTTGTTCTCCTGCTTCGTCTTCGGCCAACATTGAGCCTGCCTTCTTGGCCGACCGCAATCCTTTGGCTGACCTTCGGTTCGGGATCATGTTCGGCTCGACAATCCGGATGTATTGTGAGCGCACGACATGTCTGCCGTGGCAGTGCGTTGATTCCGATTGTTTTCGTGTTTCGTGGCGAGTACGGAGTGATGGTTATGATCTGGGGTGGGCGGGGTCAATAAAATCTCGACATGAGCAATCTCCTGTTTTCCCGTGTTCCCAGCAATCCGGTTTCGCTCGGGCTTGTTTGCAATTTTATTGCGCACTATCCGCCTTTTGACGGTTACGAGTTCGGCTTGATGGTGAAGACGCTGCGCTATCAACTGGACCAGCAGACACACATGATCGGCTCGATTGACGACGCCATCGTCGCTTATGTCGGTTGGATACAGACCAGCCGCGAGATAGCAGAAGCCTGGGCGACGAACGGCGGACCACTCAATCCCCTTCCCGGGGGCGACGCCACCGCGGTGACGGTTCTGGCGACGCGGTCCTCGTCCCACATCCTGCCGATGATCAAGAAGGCCAAGCTCATCAACCTCGACAAGTCGGTATTCTGGAAACGCGACTTCATCGACAACCGCGGCTCGGTCAAGCGTGCCGTCCGCAAGCGCGACGTCTGATGGATTCGGCCGACTCCGCCGAGGCGCTGACGCAAGAAATCCTCATCCGGCTGGATGATCGCTACGCCGCGATGTTCGTGCGCATCTGGCGGCCGGCCGGCACGTCGCGCGCAACGGTCTTCTGCCTGCACGGCTTCACCGGCAATGGTGCCGACTTTGACTACCTTGCCACATTCCTGTGCCGCAATGGCTTCCTGGTGATCTGCCCAGACCTGTTGGGACGCGGGCGCAGCGCCTATCTGGGTTCAGGATACGATATCAACGTCTACTCCAAATGCCTGCGTGCGCTTGGCGAGTTCGCCGGGACGGAGAACCACTTCATCGGCACTTCGTGGGGTGGCACGATCTTGCTGTTGTTCCTGTATATGACTCATTCCAAGGCCGCGAAAATCGTTCTCAACGACGTGCCAATGCTCGGCGGGCCGAAGGTCGACGCGATGAGAAGCGGAGTCACGAAGGAAAGTGCGCTCAAGTTCGAGACCCGCGCAGCGGCGAAGGAGTATCTGGGCGCCTCCAGAGCCGTCATGGGGTCGGTCGAGGAAACGGTCTTCAACCGCTATGTCGAGAACAGAATCGCCGCCAGCCCGGATGGCTTCCGACTTGCCTATGACCCGGCCACGACCGGAAACTTCGACGCCATGACCGGGCGCGATTACGATCTGTTCCCAATCGCAGCCAAGATCGATGCCCGCATCCTCATGATGTACGGCCGCGGCAGCCAAGTCATCGACCGGCAGGCCATCGACCGCACGCGAAAGGCACGGCCCGATCTGTGGCTTGCCGACAATATCTATGCGGGCGATCCGCCGTCGCTGATGACGCTGGACCAGGCCCTGCTCATCCTGGGTTTCCTGTCTGCTGTCTGAAACTGGATTTGTCGTGGCGGGGTTGGTTTCGGAAAATGCATTTCGACGATTTATACAGTGAATATATCGCCGCGACTTATGATCGCCAAAGCTCGGCTGAAAATCCCGCCAAGATCCTGGTTTGCACGACTCCGCGAACCGCCGGGCATTCCTATTGCCAGGTCTTGCAGCAGTTCGGCCTTGGAATACCCACCGAATATTTTCAGTGGCAATATGCCTTGCCGTTGATGAGACGATGGTCGGCCGACGACACTATTGACCTCGAAAAACTCAATGAGCAGGCGCCGGTCTTCGGTCGGCATCTCCTGAAGAAGAGGACTGAAAACGGCGTATTCGGCGCCAAGATCTTTTTTGAAAACCTGCCATTCGCGCGTAGTTCGATCGGCGATGACGACGGTAACTCGTTCTACGTGTTCCTCTCCAGGAGAAACAAGGTAGAGCAGACCATAAGTCTGCTCTCGATGCTCCATACAGGCCAGCCCTTCGACAGTCAGGAGACACTGCCTGGGATTCCCACGGTGACAATTTTGAGCGAGAGGGTTGTCCGAGATACCGCGCAGTACATTTTCGACAGCGAGATCAGGTGGAAAAATTACCTGAACAGCATTGATCGCCACAGAGTGGCTGATGTTTGCTACGAAGACTTTGTCGCGAACCAGCAGGAAAACGTATCCGTCACAATGAGCAATTGGTTCCCGGACTTCGAGCTGAAGTCAAAGGCCATATCGACAAGCAAGCGCTATGCGCATGATGTCGAGTTCAAGACCATGGTCGGAAGACAATTCGGGGACTACATCCGGCGGTTTTGGCGAGAACGCGCCTGACTTTGCGCCTCATCGACGCGAAACACTGACCGAAGACCCCTCCGCCGGGCGTAATGCCAGCGCATAGTCGAACCGGATCACATCGTCGGCCCGACTGAAGGCGAACTGGCGTACCACGGCGAGAATAGCCTCCTTTACTTCCAGCCGGCCAAGACGGGCGCCACCGCACATGCGCGGTCCGGTGAGGAACGGAATAAAAGCCCGTCGGTCGAAGCTGTTCTCGATGAATTCCTTCCTGCTTGCGTCGAACGTGCGCGGGTTTTCCCAGAAGGCTGGATGCTGGTGCACGCCGATGATCGATACCATGATCAGCTGCCCGGCGCGCAGGTCGCGGCCGTCAAGAACGGTATCGGCGCCGACTTCTCGGGTCAGAAACGGTATCGGAGGGAAATAACGCATCGTCTCATTGATGATGCAATCGGTATACGGCGTGAGCACCTCGCCCGAGAGGATCTCGGCATGGATGCGCTCCTGCACCTGCTGATTGGCCCCCAGCCGGTCGATCACCCAAAGTGCCGTCGTCACGGTTGTCTCGACGCCGGCGAAGAAGTTCATGACGAACTCCTCGACCGGCGAAAAGCCTTCAACGTTGCGGGCCTCGCTTGTGAAGCGGTCCATCTCGGCCGCCGCCCGTGGGTCCGCCATCAGCCGCGATCCGAAATCGGCGATCAATGCACGGGCGTCCTTGATCGCATTCGCGCGTTCGGCGGTCGTCGGCGACACCCAGGAATAAAATTGGAGACGCCTCAGCACCTCGCGCACCCTGTCGAGCAACAAGAGTGTCGCCGCCATATCGGGAACAAGGCCGAAAGCCCGGTAAAATATCGTCATTGACGCAGCAAACAGGGCTTGCTGAATCGCGGGCAGCGTCGCCTCGCTCCCGGAAAGACTGGTGGCATAGATTTCCGCCACGGGATGCTGCTGCGCCGACCTGGCGGCTGCCAAATAGATATCCTGGGTCATAGCGCGCCGGACGGACCAGTCTTCATCATTGGTGTTGAAGCGGCTGAATCCGAGCGCCGAGATCAGAGAGAAGTTCTTTCGGAAAAGCTCCGGCGCCTTGACGATTACGTCGACGGCCACAGGACTGTCGAAGACAGTCACATTGCCGAGGTCACGGGCCTTTCCATTGGGCCCCACCTGCCCGCTTTGGGCAAAAAGCGCGTAGACGAGATTGTTTAGAACGCTTTCGATTTGCGCCTGATTGTCCATCAATGCCCCCAAGCAGCCATGAACGCCACAGGCATCGCGCTGACGTCTCGACCAGAAAACCCAGCTCTATCATATTTGATTCGCAGGGATAAAAAGCCCTCTGTGGCAAACGCGTAACACTGCCCGACCAAATTATTTGACCAGCTATGACGCCAGATGCCGCTACGGTAATGTGCGGGTGGGCTAAAGTGAATTTATTTTCATTCCAGGCGGGGAAAAAATGCGAAATCATGTTTCAGGCAAGCTTCTTGCCACGGTTGCGGCGTCTGCCGCCTCGGTGACGTCGATCGGCGTGGTTGCAGCCCATGCGGCTGATGCACAGGTTACCGACCCGGCCGTGGTCGATTCCCGCATCAAGATCGCGTTTGAAGGCGCGGTCTATCAGTCCAATGTCGACAAGGTCGGCGACACCAGCGACAAGCTGGGCAGCGGCAGCGACTTTGGCGATCTCTATGGGTCGGTAGCGCTGACCAAACAGATTTCTCCGGATGTCGACTGGCGCATCGCCGGCGCTTTTCACGCCGGACAGGATAATGACTTCAATCTGGACGCGACGGTACCCGGTGGTGTTGTCGGTCTATCGTTCGGCAACAGCTACAATTTTCAGACGCTGGATTTTGATGTCGGCAAACACGTCCAGGTGCAGAGCGCCGACATTCGCTTCTTCGGCGGCGTGCGCTTGCTGCACTCCAAGGAGGAATTGAATTTCAACGTGAGCGCAACGCCGGATGATCCAACCGACAAGGGCGGCAATGTCGACAAGCTCGGCTCATCGGAATTCTATGGCATTGGTCCGCGCCTCGGCGCCGAAGTCTATTATCCGCTCAGCGAGACATGGGGGCTCACCGGAGCGGTTTCCGGCTCGGCCATGTGGGGCCGCCGGACGGACAAGATCAGCTTCCACGTACATGAGGACGATCCGAGCGATCCTACGCCCGATCCAGATGTCGACGTCAGCGAAAGTGAGCATTCCAGCGAGGTCGTGACGAATGTCGACCTTTCCGGCGGCGTGACCTTCAAGCCGTGGGAGAACACCACGTTCACCGCTGGCTATCGAGTTGAGCAGTGGCACAATCTTCTTCTTCTCTCCGACAAGAGCACCCAGACGTTCCACGGGCCGTTCCTGCGCCTCGAAGTCAAGATGTAGCCCAGCGGTTCGGGCTATCGAACTCGGACTGCAGCGTCGAATGGATTGCAATTGACTGAACTGGACGTGGTGTTTGAATCCAAGGTTGCGGTAAACGGCAACGTCAAACTGCACTACACGGCGGCGGGCTCTGGCCCGCCGATTGTGTTTTTGCACGGTTTTCCGGATCACGGGATGGGATGGCGACGACAGCTGCAGGCGCTTTGCGGGCGTTATCGCGTGATCGCGCCGGACCTGCGGGGCTTCGGACAAAGCGATGCGCCGCAAGGATACGGCAACTATGTGTTGGCAAACCTGGTCAACGACGTGCTGGCCGTTCTCGCAGCCGAAAAGCTAACCCAGGCCGCGATTGTCGGCCACGATTGGGGCGCCATTATCGCCTGGTGGGTGGCCATACGCGTGCCGCAGGTCGTGCGCCATCTCATTTTGTTGTCTACGCCGCACCCGCGCAATCATCTGCGCGCTGTCGCCGATCCGGCCAATGCCGAGATCACGGAATATATACGTCGCTTCCAGGTGCCGGGCGCAGCCCAGATGCTGGATATCGACGAACTCACAGCCTGGGTGGCCGATCCGCAGGACAGGCAGGCCCTGGTCGACTCGCTCAGGCGATCCGATCCCGAGGCGATGCTCGGCTATTACAGAGCCAACATACCGCTTGGTAAGGTGACCGATGTCGGACCACTGCCTCTCGTCAAGGCGCCGACCCTTGTGCTGTTCGGCACCGACGATCCCTATGTTCCGGTCAATGCTTTCGATGGCACGTTTCGCGAGGTCGATAATGTGACCGCACTGGTGGCGTTGCCTGGCGCCGGTCACTTCATCCACCATCAGGCAGCCAGGTTCGTCACCGAGCAGATCGAAGCGTGGGTGGAGCGCCCGCCTTCCAGCTTCCGCCACTTTGGTTAGGTGCGTCGCGAGAGCACGAAACGGTCGAATGTAGCTTGCCTAGCTTGCCGGCATCGGGCCAAAACGTATGCGGAAGCGCCGGTTTTCGCGGCCTTTCTTCTCGATCTTGCCGATGTGGATTTCACCGACTTCGCCGGTGCTCTTCACATGGGTGCCGCCGCAGGGCTGGCTGTCCACCGAAGCGTTGTCGCCGATACAGACCAGGCGGATATTGCCGGTGCCGACCGGGGGCCGGACGTTCTTGGATTTCACCAGGCCGGGGTTGGCGGCCAATTCCTCGTCGCTGATCAATCTGGTGAAGATGGGGTGGTCGGCCCGCACCAGGTCCATCAGGCTCGCCGTGACGTCATCCCTGGAGAAGCTGGCATCCGGCATGTCGAAATCGACGCGGCTGTCGTCCTCGGAAACCGCGGCACCCGTGATCGGAAATGGACAGACGACCGTGAGCAGATGGCAGGCGGCATGCATGCGCATCAAAAGATGCCGCCGCTCCCAGTCGATCGCCAGCCCCACTTTCTCACCGATCCGTGGCGCCGCCTGTTCCGGCGCCGGCACATGGATGATCTCGTCCTTGGTCTCGCCGGTAATGGTGGCGGCAATGGCGATGCGGCTGCCGTCGCCGCGCTCGAGATGACCCATATCGCCCGGTTGACCGCCCGACGTGGCGTAGAAGATCGTCCGATCGAGAATGATGGCGCCGCGATCGTTGATGGCAACGACCGTCGCGTCCGCCGTGCGCAGATAGGCGTCGTCGCGAAACAGGGCATCCGTCCTGTACGCCATCAGGCGACTTTCTCGAACGGCACCGAAATTGTGCTGCGCTGCTCCATCCAGCCGGGCACCGGCAGCTGCTTCCCGCGCAGGAATTCCGGATTGAACAGCTTCGACTGATAGCGTGTGCCGTAATCGCAGAGAATGGTCACGATGGTGTGGCCGGGGCCCAATTCCCGAGCCAGACGGATCGCGCCGGCAATATTGATGCCGGTCGAGCCGCCGACGCAAAGGCCTTCTTCCTGGATGAGGTCGAAGACGATCGGCAGCGCATCCTCGTCGGGGATCTGGAATGAAAAATCCGGCGTGAAGCCTTCGAGATTGGCGGTGATGCGCCCCTGCCCGATGCCTTCGGTGATCGAGCTGCCTTCGGACTTCAGCTCGCCGCTGGTGTAGAAGGAGTAAAGCGAGGCTCCCAGCGGATCGGCGAGCGCGATCTTTACATCCTTGCGTTTCGCCTTCAGCCCGAAGGCGACGCCGGCTAGCGTTCCGCCCGAACCGACCGCCGAGACAAAGCCGTCGACCTTGCCACCGGTCTGGCTCCAGATCTCCTCCGCCGTGGTGCGGATATGGCCGTCGCGGTTGGCGACATTGTCGAACTGATTGGCCCAAATGGCGCCGTTCGGCTCCGTGCCCGCCATCTGCTCGGCCAGCCGGCCCGATAGTTTCACGTAATTGTTGGGGTTCTTGTAAGGCACCGCGGGCACCTCGATCAGTTCGGCGCCGAGCAGTTTGATCGTGTCCTTCTTTTCCTGGCTCTGCGTGTCCGGAATGACGATGACGGTGCGGTAGCCGAGCGCCTTGGCGACCAGCGTCAATCCGATGCCGGTGTTGCCTGCCGTTCCCTCGACGATCACACCGCCGGGCTTCAGCAGCCCGCGCTGCTCGGCGTCACGGATGATGAACAGGCCCGCGCGATCCTTGACCGATTGGCCCGGATTCATGAATTCGGCCTTGCCCAGGATCTCGCAGCCGGTTTGCTCAGAAGCTTTGTTGAGGCGGATCAGAGGCGTGTTGCCGATCGCGTCGATCACAGAACGGGGCATTCAGGATTCCTTGTGTAGGTGCGCCGAACCCTAGAAACCCGAAGCTTCGGTTTCAAGGCAAGAATTTGTCTGGTCCAGTCGCATTTGCGGTACTGTTGTTGCACCAACGCTTCCCGAGACCGATCTCTTGCGCCACTGTTCATTTTCCAGCTGAGGTTGAAAAGCAGCTTTTCATTCGATTTCTTCATCGCTAGAGCAATTCCAGGAAAAGTGTGAAACGGTTTTCCCGGGAAAAGCGCACAGCGCTTTCCCTTGGGAATTGCGTCAAAACAAAGAGATAGAGCGGTTCGCCGTTTCCTTGAAACGGTGAATTGCTCTAGAGCAAAGCACCAACAAGTCGACAGGGCGCAGCATGACACTCTACCGGGCCAACCCGAAGCACGGCGTCGCCTGGATCACGGGCGGCAGCAGCGGCATCGGCCGTTCGCTGGCCAGGGATCTTGCATCCCAGGGCTATGCCGTGGCGGTGACGGCGCTTGACGACGATCCGATCGACACGCTTGTCGTCGAGACCGCGCAGATGCCGGGCAGTGTCACGGCCTTTCCCTGCGACGTCACCGACGAACCGCGCATGACAAGAACCGTCGCCGCGATCGAGAAGGAACTCGGTCCCATCGTGCTCGCCATCTTCAATGCTGGAAACTACATTTCGACGCCGGGTGAAAATCTCGTCGTCAACGACTTTCGCCGGTCCTTCGAGGTCAACTATTTCGGCATCATCAATGGCCTGGTGCCCGTCATGGAACGCATGCGCGTGCGGGCACGCGGCCATGTCGTGCTGGTCGGCTCCGTCACGTCCTATTTCGGCTGGCCGACAACGGCCGCCTATGGCGGCACCAAGGCGGCAATCAACATCCTGGCCGAGTCGCTGAAGTATGATTTCGACAAGATGAACGTGCGCATCCAGGTGTTCAATCCGGGCTTCATCGACACCCCGCTGACCGAGAAGAACATGCTGCCGATGCCGGGACTGATGCCGGTCAGCCGCGCGTCGCGCCGCATGGCGCGGGGCATCAAGTCCGGCGGTTTCGAAGTCACTTTCCCGCGCCGAACAAGCTGGCCCCTGAAACTGCTCAGCGTCCTACCGAGGCCGCTGTGCAGAGGATTTATCAGCCTGATGACCAACTGGAAGGCGCGGCCGCTGCATTACGACCGCAAGCCGCCAATCGAATAGGTCGCTGGCGAAGTTGGCAGGTGCCCCCGCTTCGGGCCACCGTTTGCCTGCGGTGGCCGCCGCCATAGGTTGAGAGATTGTTTGCGTGGAGTCTGCGATGGGGCGACGGATCGTGCTTGCTGTGCTAGGCTTTGTCGCCATCCTCGCACTGGTCTTCGTGCTCGGCCCACGCGTCCCCGTCGACACCACGATCCGCTTCGATCCCTCGGTCATCGGCGACGATCCGCAGGCCTATGTGGCAAAGGTCGAAGCCGCCATTCCCGGAATCCGCGACGGGCTGGAGAAGGAGATCGTCTGGGCCAACCCGATGCTGCATGCCAGGACGCCGCTGGCGATCGTCTACATCCACGGCTTTTCCGCATCGAAAGGCGAGGTCCTGCCGCTGCCGGACGAAGTGGCCGACCAACTCGATGCCAATCTCTTCTACACCCGTCTTACCGGTCACGGGCAGGACGGCGCGGCGATGACGCAAGGCAGCATCAATGCCTGGATCAACGACTATGTGGAGGCGCTCGCCATTGGCCGGGCGATCGGCGACAAGGTGATCGTCATCTCGACTTCGACCGGCGGCTCGCTGGTCACATGGGCGGCAACGCAGCCGGGCGCATCGGACGGGGTGGCGGCGATCGCGTTCATCTCGCCGAATTTCGGCGTGAAGGCTTCGGGTGCCGAAATCCTGACCGTGCCATGGGGAAAACAGATCGCCAGGCTGGTTGCGGGCAAGGAACACATCTTCGTGCCGCGCAACGCGCTGCATGAAAAATTCTGGACCTACCGCTACCCGATCGAAGCGACCTTGCCGATGCAGGCGCTGACCGACCTTGCCTATGGCGCCCCGGTGGAGAAGGCGACCATCCCTGCTTTGTTCATCTTCTCGGATTCGGACAAAGTGGTGCGGCCCGACCGCACCCGCGAGATCGCCGGGCGCTGGGGCGCGCCGCATGAACTGGTCCCGGTCGACGACACCGGCGACCCGGACAACCACGTCATCGCCGGCGACGCGCTGTCGCCATCGACCACGGCCTTTCTGGCGCAAAGGATTGCCGTCTGGGTCGAGGCGGTGGTCAAGTAAGCGGATGAAAAAAGGGGCGACCGAAGCTTTGCTTCAGCCGCCCTTTTTGTCGGTCTCGGCAATCAGCCAGCCTGAGCCTGACTGATTGCGATACGGTCTGGCTTACGCAGCCCGCGCCGCCGGACGCTTGCCGCCGAAGCGGCGCTTATTGTTGCCTTTAAAGGCTGGCTTGGCGCCTTCCGGCTTGCGCTCGCCGGCGAAGGCCGGCTTGTCGCCGAAGCGCTTCTTGCCAAAACCGTTGCCTTTGTTCTCGCCACCGGGCCGCCTGCCGTCGCGACGACCATTGCGGTCATTGGCCGGTTCGAAGCGCTCGTTCTTTTCAGCCGGATTGCGCTGCGGATCGGGGCTGCCGAGATGGTCGGCAACGATCGGCAGCTTGGTGCGGATGATGCGCTCGACCTGGCGCAGCTTGCTGTTCTCGGAGGGATCGCAAAGCGTAATGGCGATGCCGTCCATGCCATTGCGGCCGGTGCGGCCGATGCGGTGGACATAGCTCTCCGCTTCGTCCGGCAGGTCGAAATTCACGACATGGCTGATGCCGGGGACGTCGATGCCACGCGCGGCAATGTCGGTCGCCACCAGAATGCGCACCGAACCCTCGCGGAAATCGTTCAGCGCCTTCTGGCGGGCGTTCTGCGACTTGTTGCCGTGGATGACGGCGGCCTTGAAGCCGTCGCGCTCGAGGTCCTTGGTCACCCTGTCGGCACCATGCTTGGTGCGCGAAAAGATGATGACGGACTTCATCGCTTCGTCGGCGAGCATCGTCGACAGCACCTGGCGCTTCTGCTTGGTGCGGGCAAAGACGACGCCTTGCACGATCTCGGCCGCTGCCGTGCTTTGCGGCGCGACTTCGACGCGAATCGGGTTCTTCAGCAGGCCCTTCGCCAGTTCGGCGATCTCATTGGGCATGGTCGCCGAGAACAGCACCGTCTGACGATCGGGCGCGGTCGCCTTGGCGATGCGCTTGACGTCATTGATGAAGCCCATGTCGAGCATGCGGTCGCCCTCGTCGAGCACCAGCCATTTGGTGTCGGCAAGCACGAGGTCGCCTTCACGCACAAGATCGGTCAATCGGCCGGGCGTTGCGATCAGGATGTCGACGCCGGGCGCAACCTTCTTCACCTGGCTGAAGCGCGAGACGCCGCCGAGCACGAGCGCGGTCGAGACATGCGCGCCCTTGGCGAGGATCTTGATGGTGTCCTCGATCTGCACGGCGAGTTCGCGCGTCGGCGCCAGAATCAGCGCACGCGCCGTCTTGGCGCGCCGCTTGGTGCCGAGAGCGATGATCTTCGACAGGATCGGCAGCGCGAAGGCCGCGGTCTTGCCGGACCCCGTCTGGGCGATGCCGAAAATGTCACGGCCTTCCATCTGCGGCGGGATCGCCTGTGCCTGGATAGGCTTCGGTTCGGTGAAACCGGCGTTATGGGTGGCCTTGAGCAGCGCGCCCGTAATACCCAGTGCGGCGAAACCGGTAAGTTCCGCGGTGTTGCTACCGGGCAAAGTGTTTTCGTTTGTCAAAATAATCTTCTTTCACGCGGCTTCGGCCGCAAACATCGATGGCGGCAGGGCGCAACCTGCCGTCGAACAAATTGTCATGGAACGACAAGGCGGCGGACGTTTCCGTCCGCGCGGCTGCGCTGTCGTGCCCGCGGGCATCATGCCACGGGGCTTTTCGCCGCTTTGTGATGTACCGGAAAGAGGAGCCGATATACCGGAAAGAGGGAAAACAGACGCAACCAGTCTCATTCGTCGAGAAGGCCGGAGTGTCCCGGCCCAAGCGCCTATGTCGCCGCATATGGCCCAGTTCGCCGCCAAATGCAAGGGGCGTCATGCTGCAGCGCAACAAAGGCCACGGGCGTAAGCAGCGCTTGCGCTCGCCTGCAGGCACGATTACCACGAAATGCCGCTGGCCTGGGAGGTAATCGATGAAGGACGTGCTGAAGGAACTCGAGCGCCGGCGCGAGATCGCCCGCATGGGTGGTGGCCAGGCGCGCATCGATGCCCAGCACAAGAAGGGCAAGCTTACCGCGCGCGAACGCATCGAGGTGTTTCTCGACGAGGGCTCGTTCGAGGAATTCGACATGTATGTCGAGCACCGTTCGACCGATTTCGGCATGGAGAAGACCAAGATCGCCGGCGACGGCGTGGTCACCGGCTGGGGCACGGTCAACGGCCGCCCGGTCTACCTCTTCGCCAAGGATTTCACCGTGTTCGGCGGCTCGCTGTCGGAGGCTCATGCCGAGAAGGTCATCAAGGTGCAGGAGATGGCGCTGCGCAATCGTGCGCCGATCATCGGCCTCTATGACGCGGGCGGCGCGCGCATCCAGGAAGGCGTGGCCGCGCTCGGCGGTTACGCCGAGATCTTTCAGCGCAACGTGCTGGCGTCCGGTGTCATTCCGCAGATCTCGGTGATCATGGGGCCTTGCGCCGGCGGCGACGTCTATTCGCCTGCCATGACCGACTTCATCTTCATGGTGCGCGACACCTCCTACATGTTCGTCACCGGGCCGGATGTGGTGAAAACCGTCACCAACGAGACGGTGACCGCCGAGAGCCTCGGCGGCGCCTCTGTCCATACGACGAAATCCTCCATCGCCGACGGCGCCTATGACAATGACGTCGAAGCGCTGCTGCAGATGCGCCGGCTGGTCGACCTGCTTCCGGCTTCCAACACTTCAGAGCTTCCCGAGATCGAATGCTACCAGTCGGTCACCGACCATGATTTGTCGCTCGACCGGCTCATCCCCGACAATGCCAACAAGCCTTACGACATCAAGGAACTGATCCTGAAGGTCGCCGATGAAGGCGACTTCTTCGAGATCCAGCAGAATTTCGCCAAGAACATCGTCACCGGGTTCGGACGCGTCGAGGGCCGCACGGTCGGCTTCGTCGCCAACCAGCCGATGGTGCTGGCCGGCGTGCTCGATTCGGACGCCAGCCGCAAGGCAGCGCGCTTCGTGCGCTTCTGCGACTGCTTTTCGATCCCGATCGTCACCTTCGTCGATGTTCCCGGCTTCCTGCCCGGCACGGCGCAGGAATATGGCGGGCTGATCAAGCATGGCGCCAAACTGCTGTTTGCCTATGCCGAGGCCACCGTGCCGAAGATCACCGTCATCACCCGCAAGGCCTATGGCGGCGCCTATGACGTGATGGCGTCAAAGCATCTGCGCGGCGACATGAACTATGCCTGGCCGACGGCGCAGATCGCGGTGATGGGCGCACGGGGCGCGGTCGAGATCATCTACCGCAAGGACATTGGCGACGCCGAAAAGATCGCAGCCCATACAAAGGCTTACGAGGATCGCTTCCTGTCGCCCTTCGTCGCCGCCGAGCGTGGCTATGTCGACGAGGTGATCATGCCGCACTCGACCCGCCGCCGTATTGCGCGGGCGCTCAGGATGCTGCGCAACAAGGACATGCAGAACCCCTGGAAGAAGCACGACAACATCCCGCTGTGAGGCGCGCGCACCTGTTTTCAGCGTGGAATAATCGAGCGATGCAAATTCCGCAGCTTGGAATAGTTGGGTAATCGGATGATTGGCTTGCGCTACCGCGCGTCGAAGAGTTCGCGCAGCACCGGCACCAGCGCCAGCGGCAGATCCTCGGCGATCAGACCGGGTCCGAACCGGCTGCCGGCTTCGGCGTGCAGCCACACCGCCGCGCAGGTTCCCGCGAAGGGCGGCATGCCTTGTGCGAGCAGGCCGGCAATGATGCCCGACAACACGTCGCCCGACCCGGCTGTGGCCAGCCACGGCGCGCCGTTGGAATTGATCGCCGCTTTGCCATCGGGAGCAGCGATCACCGTGTCGGCGCCCTTGTAGACGATGACGGCATTGGCGCGCTCGGCTGCCGCGCGCGCCTTGGCCAGCTTCGGCAGGGTCTCATTCCCCGCGATATCAGGGAACAGTCGGCCGAATTCACCCTCATGCGGCGTTATCACCAACGCTGGAGCGTTCGGCTGACGGGCGGCTTCGAACAATGCCTCGGATTGGTGAGCCAGCGATGTGATGGCGTCGGCGTCCAGGACAATCGCATTTGCGTGGCTTGCGGTCGCCGACGCGCGCGCACCATCCTCCAAAGCCTTGATCAGTTGCAGGGCAAAATCGCCGACCTTGGGTTTGGGGCCGAGCCCCGGTCCGAACACCAACGCTTCGGGATGGCGCGCCGTCAGGAATTCCTGCACCTCCTCGAGCGAACCCGCCTCTCGCAGCATGATCGAGGTCAGATGTGTCGCGTTCACCTGCATGGCATTGGGCGGCGACAGCACGGTGACCGCCCCTGCCCCGCTTCTCGCGGCGGCCATCGCCGACAGCCGCGCCGCGCCCGTCGCGCTGGGGCCGCCGGAAAAGACGCCGACATGGCCGCGCTTGTATTTGTGCGCGTCGACCGCCGGTGCGGGAAAATCCCGCAACCACAGGTCCGGCCCATTCTCGAAAGTCGAGACGGCTAGCTGGGCGATGATGCCGTCGCCGATGCCGATATCGGCGAGCAAGATTTCACCGCATTGCCCGCGCAAGCAGCAGGTGGCCGGGCTTTTTCCGCGCGAAGGTGACGGTGACCTCGGCGCGAAACGCCCTGCCCAATATTTCGCCGCTGGCTCCCGAGACGCCCGACGGCAGGTCGACCGCGACCACCGGCAGGTGCAGGATTGTCGCGGTATCGACAGCTTTCGCGGCATCGCCGGACAGCGGCTTGGACAGTCCGGCCCCATAGAGCGCGTCGACCACGATCGAGCCGGCCTCGGCATCAAATCCAGACAGCGGCCGCGGCTTGATCGGGCATTCCGAGGCCGCGAGCGCCGCATCGCTTTCCGGCCTCGGCGGTCCGGATGCCCAGATTGTGGTGCCGACGCCGCTGTCGGCCAGGATACGGGCGACGACGTAGCCATCACCGCCATTATTGCCGGGTCCGCACAGCACATGGACGTGCGTCGCCGAGGGATATCGCATGAGAACCTCGGCCGCGACCGCCTCACCGGCTCGGCGCATCAGGCCGATGCCGTCGACTGGACCGGCGGCAATCGTCAGCCGATCCGCCTCGCTCATTTCGGCGGGGACAAGAAGTTCGTTGCTCATGGATTGCCGATCCGCATTCGATCAAGCATTGTCCAATTTTCGATCCGAAGCAAACAAGGGGGAGTTGCCGAGATCAGGAGTCATATCGTAGGCATGAGGGCATCGCAGGC
This sequence comes from Mesorhizobium sp. M1396, assembly GCF_040317725.1. Lineage (NCBI taxonomy): Bacteria > Pseudomonadati > Pseudomonadota > Alphaproteobacteria > Hyphomicrobiales > Phyllobacteriaceae > Mesorhizobium > Mesorhizobium sp. M1396. The sequence continues at coordinate 172,827 of NZ_JAMYLA010000003.1, forward strand.
ACAAGATTGCCTGAAGGATAGGCGATACGCCTAATCTTTGTGCGAACGCAGGTGCCGGCGCTGTGTAGGCTCCAACAGCCCATGCCGCTTCCGGTGTAGCGTATGACGTGAATTTGCATCCAGGTGCGGTGCGACTTTGAAATCGTATGAGAACGCTTCGAATCCGTCTAATTGGCATAGTTCGTGCTTGATGGAAGCGCAAGCGGGGGTTCACAACCCGTTTTTTTGGCAGTGGAGGCCACTTTTTACATGAAAAAGATCGAAGCGATCATCAAGCCATTCAAGCTGGACGAAGTGAAGGAAGCGCTTCAGGAGGCCGGACTGCAGGGCATTACTGTCACCGAGGCAAAGGGCTTCGGTCGTCAGAAGGGCCATACCGAGCTCTACCGCGGCGCAGAATATGTCGTCGATTTCCTGCCCAAGGTGAAAATCGAGGTCGTTCTTGGCGACGATGCGGTCGAAGGCGCGATCGAGGCCATCCGCAAGGCGGCGCAGACCGGCCGTATTGGCGACGGCAAAATCTTCGTTTCCAATATCGAGGAAGTCGTGCGAATCCGTACCGGCGAAACAGGCATGGACGCGGTCTGACCCGACCCCGCATTCTCCTAGAACGTCATCATAAAAAAACGTCATCACACAGGGATACATGACATGACGACAGCCAAAGACATCATGAAGCAGATCAAGGACAACGACGTGAAATTCGTCGACCTGCGCTTCACGGACCCGAAGGGCAAGCTGCAGCACGTGACGATGGATGTCATCGAGGTCGAGGAAGACATGTTCGCCGACGGCGTGATGTTCGACGGATCGTCGATTGCCGGTTGGAAGGCCATCAACGAGTCCGACATGGTGCTGATGCCTGATCCGGACACCGTCCACATGGACCCGTTCTTCGCCCAGTCGACCATGGTCATCCTGTGTGACATCCTCGATCCGGTTTCGGGTGAGTCCTACAATCGCGATCCGCGCGGTACGGCCAAGAAGGCCGAGGCCTACATGAAGTCGGAAGGCATCGGCGACACCGTTTTTGTCGGCCCGGAAGCCGAGTTCTTCGTCTTCGACGACGTGAAGTACAAGGCCGACCCCTACAACACCGGCTTCAAACTCGACTCCACCGAACTGCCGTCTAATGACGACACCGACTATGAGACCGGCAATCTCGGCCACCGTCCGCGCATCAAGGGCGGCTACTTCCCGGTACCGCCGATCGACAGTGCGCAGGACATGCGCTCGGAAATGCTGACCGTGCTCGCCGAGATGGGCGTGCGCGTCGAAAAGCACCACCACGAGGTGGCGGCTGCCCAACACGAACTCGGCATCAAGTTCGACGCGCTGGTGCGCAACGCCGACAAGATGCTGATCTACAAATACGTCGTGCATCAGGTTGCCAATGCCTACGGCAAGACGGCAACCTTCATGCCGAAGCCGATCTTCGGCGACAACGGCTCGGGCATGCACGTCCACATGTCGATCTGGAAGAACGGCAAGCCGACCTTCGCCGGCAATGAATATGCCGGGCTGTCGGAAACCTGCCTGTTCTACATCGGCGGCATCATCAAGCACGCCAAGGCGATCAACGCCTTCACCAATCCGCTGACCAATTCCTACAAGCGTCTGGTTCCGGGTTATGAAGCGCCGGTGCTGCTCGCCTATTCGGCGCGCAACCGCTCGGCCTCCTGCCGCATCCCGTTCGGCTCGTCGCCGAAGGCCAAGCGGGTCGAGATCCGCTTCCCCGATCCGGGCGCGAACCCCTATCTCGGCTTCGCGGCGCTGCTGATGGCCGGCCTCGACGGCATCAAGAACAAGATCCACCCCGGCCAGCCGATGGACAAGGATCTCTACGATCTGCCGCCGAAGGAACTGAAAAAGATCCCGACCGTCTGCGGGTCGCTGCGTGAAGCGCTGCAGAGCCTCGACAAGGACCGCGGCTTCCTGAAGGCCGGCGGCGTGTTCGACGACGACCAGATCGACAGCTACATCGAGCTGAAGATGGCCGAAGTGATGCGCTTCGAAATGACCCCGCATCCGGTCGAGTACGACATGTACTACTCCGTCTGAGATCCAATCTCGGACTAAGATTCAATATGATATTCAGGCCCTTGAAAGATTTTCCTCTTTCAAGGGCTTTTTGCTGCGCTCCAATACGCCGTGCCTACTGATCGGCCCGCTCTCGCGCGCGCCGACTGGGCGGCGTATCCACGCTGACTTTTCGACGATCGCGCGTGCCCGGATTCATGAGCGCGGTCCATTGGCGCGCACGGCACGTCAATCCGGTGACGTTGGCCTCAGGCACAGTAAGGTGCGATGGATGACAAGAGGATCACTGTTCGATCGCGAACATGAAGCCAGGAGCGAGCGGCGCACTGTCTCAGGCTACAGTGACCGCTCGTCCGGCGCCCCCGCCAATGCCGCCGTTCAAGAAAACCCCGCCCGTCCGAACAGCATTGCGTGACGTAACCCCAAGGCCTGCGAATACGCATGCTGCACCGCGACCTGTCAACGCCGCCATGAAGGCCGTGGATAGCCGATTTCGCAACGTGAACAGATGCTTATGGAAGGGTCTTTGCCATGAATAAGTGCTGAAAAAACGCTGTTTTCCGGGCTTTTTGACAAGTGATCGCCGGAATCGGACAGGGCGGCGACGGGGACGTAGGAGGGATTCCGACCGGCTGAATTGCCTGACTTTTTCTGGGTATGTTCTGGCGAGGATGCGATCTGCCGGCTAACGGGAAAAGAACCCGGACCCTTGGCCGGAGTTCTTGCTAGCGAGCCGGAGGGACCGTACACCGCCGCCACCACCATGATCAGCCACGTTGCCATCGGGCTCAGACGGCGGAGGGCGACGTCCAAAGAGACTTGATCGCTCTCTATAAGGAAGCAGGCCTACAGGGTGATGGTTTGCTTGTAAGGGACCAACGAAAGCGCCGGCAACCCTGAGCAAGGCAATACTACCTGCGTCGATTGGAAATGGCGTCGACCGCTCCAAAGCTCAAACAGCGCGCCAAACTTGCATCACAGAAAAGACCCCGGCTTTCGCCGGGGTCTTGGGCAGATAGTTAGTTGGATGGACTTCAGACGGTCACGGCATAAACCCTTGGTCCGCGCCGTGACGAAGGCTTAAGCCGCGGCCGAAACCTGGGCGCTTTCCGAGACCGAAGCGATCGTCTTCAGGATCTGCGAGGCGATCTGGTAGGGGTCGCCCTGCGAGTTCGGACGGCGGTCTTCCAGATAGCCCTTGTAGTCGTTGTTGATGAAGGAATGCGGCACGCGGATCGAGGCGCCGCGATCGGCGATGCCATAGCTGAACCTGTTCCACGGCGCGGTCTCGTGCTTGCCGGTCAAACGCTTGTCGTTGTCCGGTCCGTAGACGGCGATGTGATCCATCAGGTTCTTGTCGAAAGCCGCCATGAGCGCCTCGAAATAAGCCTTGCCGCCGACTTCGCGCATATAGGCCGTCGAGAAGTTGGCGTGCATGCCCGAGCCATTCCAATCGGTGTCGCCGAGCGGCTTGCAGTGGTATTCGATGTCGATGCCGTATTTCTCGGTCAGGCGCTGCATCAAATAGCGTGCCATCCACATCTGGTCGGCGGCTTTCTTGGAGCCCTTGCCGAAAATCTGGAATTCCCACTGGCCCTTGGCCACTTCGGCGTTGATGCCTTCATGGTTGATGCCGGCGGCGAGGCAGAGGTCGAGATGTTCCTCGACGATCTGGCGCGCGACGGAGCCGACATTGGAATAACCGACGCCGGTGTAGTACGGGCCCTGCGGTGCGGGATAGCCGCTCTCGGGGAAGCCGAGCGGGCGGCCATCCTTGTAGAAGAAATACTCCTGCTCGAAGCCGAACCAGGCGCCCTCGTCGTCGAGGATGGTGGCGCGCTTGTTGGAGGCATGCGGCGTCACGCCATCGGGCATCATGACTTCGCACATGACCAGCACGCCGTTGGTGCGGGCAGGATCGGGATAGACGGCGACCGGCTTCAGCACGCAATCGGAGCTGTGCCCCTCGGCCTGCTGGGTCGAGGAACCGTCGAAGCCCCACAGCGGCAGCTGCTCGAGCGTCGGGAATTCGGCGAATTCCTTGATCTGCGTCTTGCCGCGAAGGTTGGGGACCGGAGTGTATCCATCGAGCCAAATGTACTCGAGCTTGTATTTCGTCATTCTAGCCTCTCGTTGCTTGATCACCGAACCTGGATGACGCCGGCGCGCCGAGCCATCCAGCAGCCCAGCTGCCAAGTCGATAAAATGCAATTCGTGTGCCATTTCCGCTGCGCCGGGTGCGTCAAAAATGCCCGTTCATCCCGGCGATGCAGCCGAGCCGCCTAAGCAATGCGCCACGATCGACCAGAAGCAGAATCTGCTTAAATAACATGCAAATACTGATCTTTCTTTAGGCATCTTGCCTAAATGGTTCGCAGGACTTACTTTCATGAAAAGATGAATCGGCAAGGGTCCGCAGAAGAAAGGAGACAGCCAATGGAGATCACCTCAGCCCGTCCGTCGGCAAAAATCCTGATGTTCCCGATGGCAGCGCGCATGGCTGCCTCAAATTTAGGCGTGAAGGCTAAGTTCGCGGCAGAGCTTGCCTCTTTGCGCGATCATCCGCTTGATCATGGCGAGGCCTGGTACCACGAGGCTGCCATCGCGGAAGCCGAACCGCCTCGCAAAAGCTAGTCCTACAACAAGAAAAACCCGGCGCGATTGCTCGCGCCGGGTTTTCCTTTGGGCGCTTGAATTCGCCTACTCCTTGGAGTGCAGATTGGTGCCGAGCGTATCCTTCACGAAGATCATGCCGATGACCAGCGACATCGCCGCGATCACCACCGGATACCAGAGGCCATAATATATGTCGCCCTTGTAGGCACTCAGGGCAAACACCGTTGCCGGCAGCAGGCCTCCGAACCAGCCATTGCCGATGTGGTAGGGCAGCGACATGCCGGTGTAGCGAATGCGGGTCGGGAACATCTCGACCAAGATCGCCGCGATCGGCCCGTAGACCATGGTCACGAACAGGACCAGGACGAACAGGATACCGATGGTCATTGGCCAGTTGACGGCCGCCGGGTCGGCAAACATAGCGAACGCGCCGCCAGCCGGGATATTGTAGACGGTGACTTCGGGCGCACCCGCTGCTTCATCGGTGGTCAGCAGCTTGTCCTTCACCGCCTGGTCGATCGGCACAGTAGCCTTTTCACCGGCGCGGATCGCGGCAGCATCCAGCTTCAGTTCCGGGTTGGCGGCGACAAACGCGTCGAGCTTCTGGTCCGCAACCTTGATCGCCGCACGCTTCAGCGGATAGCCTCCGTCTTTCAAAGCCATGTTGACGGCTTTCACGAAGGCTGCGTCCTTGGCCTTGGCCTGATCGCCAGCGGCGACGGCGTCATAGGAAGCCACCGTCTCGTTGCCGATCTTGACCGATGCGGCTGTTCCGGCCGCAGCCGTCGACACCACGTCATAAGGAACAGAGTTCTTGGTCAGGAACGACGTTGCGATGTCACACGACGTCGTGAATTTCGCCGTGCCGACCGGATTGAACTGGAACCTGCAGTCGCCGGGTGCAGCCGTCACCGTGGCGCGGGTGCTCTGCTGCGCCGTGGCAAGCGCCGGATTGGCAGCCCAGGTCAGCGCCTTGAACAGCGGGAAGGTACAGACGATAGCCAAAGCCAGGCCAGCCATGATGATCGGCTTGCGGCCGATCTTGTCGGAGAGCCAGCCGAAGACGACGAAGAAGATCGATCCGATCGCCAGTGCGATGGCGATCATGATGTTGACCGACTGCGCGTCGACCTTGAGCACGTTGGTCAGGAAGAACAGCGCGTAGAACTGGCCGTTGTACCACACCACGGCCTGACCGGCGGTGAGGCCGAGCAGCGCCAGCAGGGCAATCCTGGCATTCTTCCATTGGCCGAAGGCTTCCGTCAGCGGCGCCTTGGAGCCCTTGCCCTCATCCTTCATGCGCTGGAAGGTCGGCGATTCGGAGAGCGAAAGCCGGATCCAGATCGAGACGCCGAGCAGCAGGAAGGAGACGATGAACGGAATACGCCAGCCCCAGGCAGCATAGCTTTCCTTGCTCAGTGAAGCCTGTACGATCAGGATCACAATCAGCGACAGGAACAGGCCGAGCGTCGCCGTCGTCTGGATCCATGAGGTGTAGTAGCCCCGCCGGTTGTCCGGGGCGTGCTCGGCGACGTAAGTGGCCGCGCCGCCATATTCGCCACCCAGCGCCAGGCCCTGCAGCATGCGCAGGATGATCAGGATCACCGGGGCGGCGATGCCCAAGGTCGCATATCCAGGCAGCAGACCGACCAGGAAGGTCGACAGGCCCATGATCGTCATGGTGACAAGGAACGTATATTTGCGGCCGACGAGGTCACCGATGCGGCCGAACAGCAGTGCACCGAACGGGCGCACCAGAAAGCCGGCGGCGAAAGCAAGCAGCGCGAAGATATTGCGCGTCGCTTCCGGAATGGTCGGACTGAAAAACGTCGAGCCGATGAACACCGCGAGCGAGCCGTAGAGATAAAAATCGTACCATTCGAAAACGGTGCCGAGCGAGGAAGCGAAGATGACCTTCTTCTCTTCCCGCGTCATGCCGCGGCTCGTTCCGCCGGCGGTCGATGCGATTGCCATTGTGTTTTCCTCCCGTGAGACCCGTTGTCCTCGAAGCTGCGCGTCAACATCCGTGTTCTCCTCCGAACGCGGACTCAGGGCAGCCATCAACGGGAAAAATGACAGAAAGTGCTGCCCAAAGGCAGCGCGTCTTTGGGATTATGACTTTGGTATTAGGTGCGTTGCGGGATGAAGCAGAGCGAGCGGCGGAGCCGTCATCCCTTGAGCGCCTCGAGCAAGCCGGCGGCAGCCATCATGTCGCGCTTGCGGGCCGAGCGGCGCGCGACGGCCTCCGCATCCTGCCCCCAATGCTCGATCTGCCAGTCCTCGTCGACATGCCCGGCAGCCCAGGCACCCTCTGCGTCGAGCGCGCCGAAATCGACAGCCAGCGCCAGCAGCGCGGAGCCGGTCAGCGAGGTCATCACATGGATGGCTGCGAGCCGCAGCGGTTCGGCCCGTTGGGCAAGATGGCTGCCCAGCACGGCGATGGTTTCGCGCGGCTGCTCGACGTGGATGATGCCCTCGGCGAGATTGAAGCGAGCCCCGAGCGTCCCCCTCGCCCAATCGAGGACCGGATCCCAATGTTCGTTCTGCCGCTCCACCAGCCCTTGCGGCACGTCGGCACGGTAGCAGAGCAGATCGGACGAGGCAAAGCGCAGAATGTCTTCCAGCACTGCCTGCGGATCGCTGGCGACGCCATCGATGGCGGTGTTCACAAGCCGCATAACCGGCATTGTCACCGGATCGATGGTCTCGCCCTGGGCGGCGAACTCATCGGCGACGAGCGCTGCCGCCGCCTCGGTCGGCAGCACCAGCAGCGCCTTACCCGGCGTGCGCACCGGCTTGCCGTCGAGATGCACGGCAAAGCCGTTCTCCACCGGCGCGACCGAGACGGTCTTGTAGAAGCGCTTAGGCAGATGCGTCTTCATTTGGATCTGGGCGCGACGCACCGGATCGGGATCGGAAAGATATTTGCCCGCTTCGAGGTCGTTGAGGATATCACGCATAGAAGGTCTCTCTCACACCGGCGTCAGCTTGCGCACCGGCCGGTTGACGATGATCAGGCCGGCGGCAATCAGGCCAAGTGCCAGGAAAATGCGCATGGTCAGCGGCTCATTCAAGAACATGGCACCGCACAAAACGCCGAAAACCGGCGACAGGAAGGTGAAACTGGACAGGCCTGACGCCGGATAGCGCCGCAGCAGCCAGAACCACAACACATAGGTGAAGGCGACGATGTAAACCGCCTGGAAAAACAAAGCCAACGTCGGCAGCACGGTCGGGTCGCGAACGGGTGGGCCGGCCAGAGGCAGCACCAATATTCCGACGATTGCAGCACCGGCGAGTTGATAAAGCAAAAGCTTTTCGGCGCTCGCCTTGACCAGTTTCGACCGCTTGATGAGGATGTTGGTCAAGGCCCAGAAAAATCCGGAGCCGAGGCTCAGGAGATCGCCGAACAGCATGTCTCCACTACCACCAAGCTTGTCGGAAAACACTGCGGCGAGGCCTGCAAAGGCCAGCAGCAGGCCGAGGAATTTCCTCAAGGTGATGTGCTCGCCGAGCAGGAAATGGCCGCCGATCAGCATCCAGAACGGCATCGTGTTGACCAGCAGCGTGTTGCGGGCGACGGTCGTATGCTCCAGACCTACATAAAGGCAAAGGAACTCGATGCCGAAAAGCGCGCCGACGGCGATGCCGGCGAGCAATGTCCCGTCGCGCGTGAACAGCGCTATGCCGCGCCACCGACACCAGGCGAAGACACACAAACCGCCGATGATCGAACGCGCGATCGACAGGAAGACGGGGTCGTAGCCGGCATAGGAGATCTTGGCGGCGACGTAGTTCAGCCCCCAGGAAAAAGTCAGGCCGACCATGATGGCGGCGGCGGCCATGTCGACCGTATCGCGGCGATCAAGCTTATCGGTGGCGAGCGCGTCGGTGGCGCCGCTCACGATCAGTCCTCCGCGCTGGCGTCGTCGAAGCCGATCAGGTTCCAACTCTGGCGCATGTGCGGCGGCATCGGCGCGGTGACGTCGATGACGCCCTTGTCCGGATGCGGAATGATAATGCGGCGCGCATGCAGATGCAGGCGGTTTTGAATGCCGCCCGGAAAATCCCAGTTGGTGTCGGCCTCGAAATATTTCGGATCGCCCAGGATCGGGCAGCCGATGTACGCGGCATGAACGCGAAGCTGGTGGGTGCGGCCGGTATAAGGCTCCATCTCCAGCCAGGTCATCGTCTGCGCCGCCTGCTCGATGATGCGGTAGTAGGACACGGCGTGGTCGGCGCCCTTTTCGCCATGCGCGGCGACACGGACGCGGTCGCCGTCCGTCGTCGGCTCCTTGATCAGCCAGGTCGAGATCTTGTCCTCGCGCTTCGGCGGCACGCCCTTGACCAGCGCCCAATACGTCTTCTTGGTCTCGCGAGCGCGAAACGCTTCAGCGAGCTTCATGGCGGCAAGGCGGGTGCGGGCGACGACCAGCACGCCCGAGGTGTCGCGGTCGAGCCGATGCACCAGGCGCGGCTTCTCGCCCTTCTGGTTGCGCCAGGCCTCCAGCATGTCGTCGACATTGCGGGTGACGCCGGAGCCGCCCTGCACGGCAAGGCCCGCCGGCTTGTTGAAGACGAAAACCTTGGGATCCTCGTGGATCAGCATCTTGGCGAGAACATCGGCATCGCCCTGGTTGCGGATCGAGTGACCGGTCAGCGCGCTCTCGCCCTTCTTGTCCACCTCGAGCGGCGGGACACGCACCATCTGGCCGGGCTCGACACGCGTGTCGGCCTTGACCCGTCCGCCATCGACACGGATCTGGCCGGAGCGCAGCAGCTTTTGCAGATGGCCGAAGCCAAGGCCCGGGAAATGGGTCTTGAACCAGCGATCGAGCCGCATGCCCGCCTCGCCGGCCTCCACCGTGATCTGTTCAACGCCTGCCATATTCTTTTCGCTTATCCGTTTTCCGGCAGGGCTCGGCCCTGCTCTCGGCGCGGCAATAGCATTATGAAACGGTTCTTGCGAGCCAAAGTCCCAGAAACAGGGCGATAATGGCGCCAATGACGCTGGCAAGCGCATATCCGAACGCCGGCAGCGTGACTCCCCGCTCCCACAGCGTCGCGAAATCGAGCGAAAAGGCTGAGAAAGTGGTGAAGCCGCCGAGGATGCCGGTGGCAACGAACAACCTGAGTTCGTTCGATCCGCCGCGACGCGCCAGGATGGCGATGAACAGGCCCATGGCGAAGGAGCCGACGATGTTGATGACCATCGTGCCCCAGGGATAGTTGGGGCCGACAAGGCGCAGCGCGCCCATGCTGGTGAGATGACGAATGCCGGCGCCGATGCCGCCACCGACCACGACGAGAAGCAGATTGAACATGACCGCTTACTGCCCGCACTGGGGTGGCTCGGTCAATCCCTTGTGTTGTGGGCGGAACCGCACAGACCAGTCGAACTGGTCACCACTCAGGTGTCGTCCAGCCTGGATATCTCTTCCTGAACTCGGCGTAGAGGGCATCTATTTCCGTTGTGCTGACCGGGCGCACCTGTTCGTAGAGATAGCCCTTGACGTCGCCGGACAACTGATATGCCGCGATGCGCCTATATGCGGCGCCGATGCCTTTGCCCTCGACAATATATTGGTCCGGTATCGTGACACAAATCTGTGCACCCGATTGCAAATGAGTGACGGGCGGGTCGGTTACGACAACATATCTGGATTTCAACGTTCCCGGCCTGAATTGATCGCGACTATCAACCTGACAAGCCCACTCGATGCGGGGGTAGAGGTCTTTATCCATTTCATACAACAGCGAGTCGCTCATGACCGAGCTGGAGGCAAATACCGAAAAACGGTCCTCGGGTTCCATTTTTTCAAGAAGGTCATCAACAAGGCGTCTGTATTCAGGAAGATTGTCGAGGTGAAGAGGGAGCGTGGCTTCCCTGGCAAAAACGTAGCTGATCGGCGACAGCAACTGCCGGCCAAGCGGAAAAAAGGTACCAAAAAACGCCAACCCAGCAGCAATGGCTATCGCAATGGCTGACCATCGCGATCTCAGCGCCGGCGTCGAAACGATCGCAACGATTGCCTGGGCATATGCAGGGAAGAGCCAGAGAAACATTGGCATTGAATGATGGCGGTCCGGATCCTGCATCCGGGTAAAGAGAAAAAAGGTGAGTGCCGAAGCGACGGCACAGAACAAGGGAAATCCGTTCCGGCGTACAACAGAGATATAAAGGCCCAGTACGATCAACAGCCAGTTCACATAGCTGAGCCGGGACCCTACCTCGTCAATCTGCGAAACGAAGTTCGTCTTGTACCCGCTGTAAAGATCGCCGTAGCTGGTTCCCAGAATCTTGAGGATCAGAAGTTGCTGGAACGCCAATGCGGCTCCGGCAACAACGAGAATCGCACACAAGCCCCCTATGACGGCATTCCGGAGTGCCGGAAAATTCCGGTCTTTTGCGACCTGCAACAAGCAGAAGAAGGCAGCGGAAATTCCGAGCCCTATAACCGAATAGGCATACCAGCGGCGTAGCACGAACGCCAACCACAGGCAGATGCCAACGCGTATTCCGCTGGTCACCGGTTCATGGGTCAGGAACTTCGATTTCCAAAGAAAATAGGTTGCCGCAGAAAGCGCGAGGCAGCCGGCAATGTCAGGCAACCCACGAAACGTCGCCGCCCAAAACGGCGTGTAGAGAAAGGCCGCAATCCAGACAGTGAGCCAGCTTCGCGATGAAGAGGTCCCGGTGGCCGCCTCCAGATAGCTCATTTTGCCTATGAAAAGAGCGGTCGGAACCAAGTAAGCCGCGACTATCCCGGCGATGTATGAAAGCCTCGAACCGCCGAAAACCATGTGAAACGGCATCAGCGGCACCAAAATTGCCGCGCTGTAATCATCCGTTGCGATTGAGGTCCGCAATTGGCTGAGCCACTGGAGAGGGCTGTCGGCCAAGAGCGCGCCCTGCCGATTAAACGTGTCGAAATAGGCAGTGAAGTCCCAATAATAGACAGGCTCTTCAAGACTTACATAAATGGCTGCAAGGGCAATTCCCAGCAGAACGGTGCATAGATACGTTCTTGCCAAAACTCCGAGAGAGCTGTTCTTCGTCACTTGAGGCCGCCAGGAGGAGAAGAGGGAGAACTGTCGAAGCCAAAGGCCCGGGACTATCGTTTACGCAGCCAAGAGCCGTTCCGGCGCATCAGTGGCCCGCAAGATGGCCAGGTCTCACACATGCAGGGCGATCCGATGCTGCCGACAGAGCCGGCAGCATCGATGATCTCAAGCTCAGGTCGTCTCGGTCTTCTTCGGCTTGGTCGAACCGATCATCTTCCAGTTCTTGTAGAACATGGAATTGATGCGCTCGACGCTCACCGAGACGATGGCGAGCATGGCCGCGATCAGGCCGGGAACCGGGGATGGACGGATGATGTCCATGAACACGCAGTAGCGGCGGCCGTCATACTCGTTGACCGAGCGATGCAGCAGCGTGTCGTCGAAGATGAACAGCGGATTGTCGTACCAGTAGTTCTTGACGTTGCCGCACTCGATGAAAATCTCGGATTCCACCGGAATCAGATTGTAAAGGATGCGCAGGCTGAGCCGCAGCGGGCCGAAGTGCCAGGAGGTCGACTCGCGCTTGCTGAAGACGGAAACGGCGATGGTCTTGATGTATTTGAAATCCTTGTTGAACTCGGCGACGTTGTCGATCTTGTGCTTGCCGTACCACTGGTAGACATACATGCCGCGCCGGCCGGCGCCGAAATTGGCGTCGATATCGGCGATGATCTCGTCCTTGCGTGCCTTGAAAATGTCCAGGACCTCATTGACCTCGCGCTGATAGTCGGCGGGAAACTGCTCCAGCTTCCAGACGCCTGGATTTCTGTAGCACAGCAGGTCCACCAGCAGATTGAACGGCGAAAGCAGCCAGGTGAACAGGCCGTTGCCGAGGAAGTAGCCGCTGAAAAGCGACAGATCCTTGCGATCGTTACGCAGCACGTCGATCAGGCCGCAAACGATGAAGATCGTCGTCAGGATGGGAATGAAATAGAAGCCAAGGGCGAGAAGCGGGATGGCAATTGCGAATTTGCGTAGGGATTTGCGAAGGGTTTTTGTCATTTTTCCACGCGCGACGCGCGATCCTGTTGCGAATGAGGTGCCCAAATCACGGCAACGACCACCGCCCGGTCGTGCGCCTTGATAAGGTTTTTTGGGTTACCACACAACGGCCCCTGCTATCGCGGCCGGCTGGCTGCCTTGTGAAGCCTGCCACTATCGGTCAACGCACCGCCGGCAGGCCAAGCTCGTCCCATTTTTCCCCGGGGACCAGATCGCCAACCAGGAATTCGAAGCCGACGGCGAAACCTCGTTTCGACGCGTGACGACGACCGGTTCACGCAAGCCAGCTATTCCCGTTCTTTGCGCAGCTTCGCCCAATAATCGAGCCGCTTCCTGATGTCGCGCTCGAAGCCGCGCTCGGGCGGATCATAAAAGGTCTGGCGGCCCATCTTCTCCGGAAAATAGTCCTGGCCCGAAAAGGCATCCGGCTCGTCATGATCATACCGGTAGCCGGCGCCGTAGTCCTCCGCTTTCATCAGCTTCGTCGGTGCGTTGAGGATGTGCTTGGGCGGCAGCAGCGAGCCGTGTTCCTTCGCGGCTCGCGTGGCTGCCTTGAACGCGTTGTAGACGGCGTTTGATTTGGGCGCGGTTGCGAGATAGACGGTGGCCTCGGCAAAAGCCAGTTCGCCCTCGGGCGAGCCTAGATAATCGTAGGCATCCTTGGCGGCGTTGGCGACGACCAGCGCCTGCGGATCGGCAAGCCCGATATCCTCCATCGCCATGCGCACCAGCCGGCGGCCAAGATAGAGCGGATCCTCGCCGGCATCGAACATGCGCGCAAGATAATAGAGAGCCGCGTCGGGGTCGGAGCCACGCACCGATTTGTGCAGCGCCGAGATCAGATTGTAATGGCCGTCCTGCCCTTTGTCGTAGATCGGCGCGCGGCGCTGGACGATGCGCTGCAGTCCTTCGGGATCGAAGACCTCGCCGGGCTTTGCCGCCCGCCAGACCTCTTCGGCAAGCGTCAGCGACGCGCGACCGTCGCCATCGCTCATGCGGATGAGCATCGTTCGTGCCTCGTCGTCGAGCGGCAGCGCCCTGCCCTCGGCCTCCTCGGCCCGCGCTATCAGCTTGGCGATGCTCTCCTCGCCCAACGAATGGAAGACCAGGACGCGCGCGCGCGACAGCAGAGCGGCATTCAACTCGAAGGACGGATTCTCGGTCGTGGCGCCGACCAGCACGACGGTCCCGTCCTCCATGACAGGGAGAAAACTGTCCTGCTGGGCGCGGTTGAAGCGATGGATCTCGTCGACGAACAGCAAGGTCTGGCGGCCGTTCGTACGGCGCAGCTTGGCCGCTTCAAACACTTTTTTCAGATCGGCGACGCCGGAAAACACCGCCGATATCTGCTCGAAGGCGAGACTGGTTTCGCCGGCCAGCAACCGCGCCACCGTGGTCTTGCCGGTGCCGGGCGGCCCCCAGAAGATCATCGAGCCGAGCGAGCCGGAACCGATCAGCCTGGTCAGCGCGCCGTCAGGGCCGGTCAGATGTTCCTGGCCGACGACCTCGCCAAGGTTTCTCGGCCGCAGCCTGTCGGCCAGCGGCCGCCCGGGCGACGCTTTTTCCGGTTCATCGACGCTGAACAGATCGGCCATGCATTTCTTTTTGGTTGGAGCATGAGCCCAAAGGGACCTGCTCTAATAACGCAACACTTGACGCAGTATCTGCCCGCCGCGCTCGACGGTAAAGCGCCACCAGCGTGTATCCGTCTTGGCCGCCAGTTCCAGGGTCGCCGCGGTATCGATGATGGTGCCGTTCACCTCGCGCACGATGTCGCCCGGCTGGAAGCCGAAATCGGCGGCCGGCGAGTCGCGGTTGATGTCGACCACGGTCACGCCCTTGATGTCCGTGCGCAGGCCAAGCCGCTGAGCGAGCCGGGGCGACAGTTCCGCGACCTTTGCGCCCGAGAAGGGGCTGCGGCCATGCAACGTCAGTTCAGCAGCCTTCATGCCTTCTGGAGCGCGCTCCAGCGCGATGTCCATCGCCGCCTGCTGGCCTTTGGTCAGAACCGCGAAATTTGCAGTGGTGCCGATCGACAGCGTCGCCATCCGGTAGTCCAGCGCCTCGATGCTCTCGACCGGCTTGCCGTTGAGCTGCAGCACGACGTCGCCGGGTTTGAGCCCAGCCTTGGCGGCCGGTCCGGTCGCTTCGACCGACGAGACCAGTGCACCGGTCGGCTTCTCCATGCCGAGCGATTCGGCAATCTGCGGCGTCACCGCTTCGAACTCGGCGCCGATATAGGGCCGCTCGAAGAAGTCGAGCCCGGCCTTGGCGGCGTCGGCAAAGGCGCGAACCATGTTCGAGGGAATGGCGAAGCCGATGCCGATCGAACCACCGCCGCGGCTGTAGATGGCCGTGTTGATGCCGACCAGCTGGCCGCCCATGTTGATCAGCGCGCCGCCGGAATTGCCGGGGTTGATGGCAGCGTCGGTCTGGATGAAGAAGCTGGAATCCGACACGCCGATATGGCTGCGGGCAAGTGCCGAGACGATGCCGCTGGTCGTGGTCTGGCCGACGCCGAAGGGGTTGCCGATGGCCAGCAGCAGATCGCCGACCTCAAGCGCGTCGGAATCGCCGATGGCAATCACCGGAAACGGCTTGTCCGAGGAGATCTTAAGCACGGCAAGATCGAACGTCTCGTCCTTGAGCAGCACCTTGCTGTCGAATTCACGCCCGTCCGCGGTCGCCACCTTGACCTGATCGGCATCCTTGATGACGTGGTAATTGGTGACCACGACGCCGGTCGGGTCGACCAGCACGCCGGACCCGAGCGACGACTGAGCGCGCGGCTGCGAGCGGCCGAAGAATTCCTCGAAGAACGGATCTCCGTCGAAGGGCGACGTCACCTTGGCGGTCTGCGAGGCATAGACATTGACCACGGCCGGCGCCGTCTGCTTGACCAGCGGCGCAAACGAGAGCTGCACCTCCTCACGACCGAACGGAACGCGTTTGTCGGGACCGGACGTCGCGTTCTCGCCTTCAACGCCATGCAGCAGGTCCGTCAGCACGTCCGACAGGCCGGGATCGGTCTTTGTCTCCTCGGCCAATGCCTGCCTGGCCACCGGTGCGGCCGCAAACGCCATCATGGCGAAGAGCAGAACAAGGGGCAGTCGGTTGGCGCGCATTCACGAATCCTCCAGGGCGAGTTCGGGGGCATTGTCCCGACGATTGTGCGAAATGAAAGGCTAAGCTGCTGAAATCCGATTATTTTGAGGCCAAAGACCCTCGTTTCGC
The DNA here is from genome assembly GCF_040317725.1 of Mesorhizobium sp. M1396. NCBI lineage: Bacteria > Pseudomonadati > Pseudomonadota > Alphaproteobacteria > Hyphomicrobiales > Phyllobacteriaceae > Mesorhizobium > Mesorhizobium sp. M1396. Next base: position 188,784 of record NZ_JAMYLA010000003.1, read on the forward strand.
GCCAGGAGATCGGCTCTGATCTCCATCCATCGCTTTCAGAAAACCAAAAAGGGGCCCGCGGGCCCCTTTGAATTCAATACGGAAAACCGAGCCTTATGCGGCCGCGGCGTCCGCTTCGGTACCTTCGGCCTCGATACGGGCGCGGTCGCCGGCGCCCTTGGCCGAGGTATCGCGATCGACGAATTCGATGACCGCCATGGCAGCGTTATCACCGTGGCGGAAGCCCGCCTTCATGATGCGCAGATAGCCGCCGTTGCGGGTGGCGTAGCGCGGGGCGATGGTGTCGAACAGGCGCTTGACGACGCCTTCATTGCCGATCTGCGCGATCACCTGGCGGCGGGCGTGCAGGTCGCCGCGCTTGCCGAGCGTCACCAGCTTCTCGACGATCGGACGCAAATCCTTCGCCTTCGGCAGGGTGGTGACGATCTGCTCGTGCTCGAGCAGCGACACGGCGAGGTTGGCGAACATCGACTTGCGATGGCTAATGCTTCGGGCGAAGCGGCGGCCTTTGAAACCGTGGCGCATGGCTCTTTTCCTTCTTCAGTTGCTCAAGAGGCCGCAGCCTCTGATGGTTTTCCGCATGACCGTCGGATCGAGCGGCCCACGCCGCCGATCCTTGGAATTCATGCTCAATATTGGTCTTCGTAACGCTTGGCGAGGTCTTCGATGTTTTCCGGCGGCCAGTCCGGCACTTCCATACCGAGGTGCAGGCCCATCGCCGCCAGGACTTCCTTGATCTCGTTCAGCGACTTGCGGCCGAAGTTCGGGGTGCGCAGCATCTCGGCTTCGGTCTTCTGGATCAGGTCGCCGATATAGACGATGTTGTCGTTCTTCAGGCAGTTGGCCGAACGCACCGAAAGCTCGAGCTCGTCGACCTTCTTGAGCAGCGCCGGGTTGAAGGCGAGCTCGGTGACGGCCTCGGTGGCGACTTCCTTCTGCGGTTCGTCGAAGTTGACGAACAGGCCGAGCTGGTCCTGCAGGATGCGGGCGGCGAAAGCCACCGCGTCCTCGCCGGTGATCGAACCGTCGGTCTCGATCGTCATGGTCAGCTTGTCATAGTCGAGAACCTGGCCCTCGCGGGTGTTCTCGACCTTGTAGGAAACCTTCTTGACCGGCGAATAGAGGCTGTCGACCGGGATGAGCCCGATCGGCGCGTCTTCGGCGCGGTTGCGGTCGGCCGGCACGTAACCCTTGCCGGTGTCGACGGTGAATTCCATGCGGATTTCCGCGCCCTCGTCCAGCGTGCAGATGACGTGGTCGGGGTTGAGGATCTCGACGTCGCCAACCGTCTGGATGTCGCCGGCAAGAACCGCACCGGGTCCCTGCTTGCGAACGACCATGCGCTTGGGGCCATCGCCTTCCATTCGGATGGCGATTTCCTTGATGTTCAAGACGATATCGGTGACGTCCTCGCGCACGCCGGCGATGGACGAGAATTCATGCAGAACGCCGTCGATCTGCACGGCGGTAACAGCCGCACCGCGCAGCGAAGACAGAAGCACGCGGCGCAGCGCGTTGCCCAGCGTCAGGCCAAAGCCACGCTCGAGCGGCTCGGCGACCAGCGTGGTCAGCGTCTTCTTCTTCGACGAGAACTCGATCTTGTTCGGCTTGATCAGTTCCTGCCAATTTTTCTGGATCATGATGCTTTCCTTCCGTTGACCCGCCACCATCCAATCGTGGCGGGCGACCTGGAATGCCGTGGAGGAGCGCCCCAAAGGGCGCTCGCGCGACGTTCGGTAAATTGCTTAGACGCGGCGCTTCTTGCGCGGGCGGCAGCCATTGTGCGGGATCGGCGTCACATCACGGATCGAGGTGATGGTGAAGCCAGCCGCCTGCAGGGCGCGCAGTGCCGATTCACGACCGGAGCCGGGTCCGCAGACCTCGACTTCGAGCATGCGCATGCCGTGTTCCTGGGCCTTCTTGGCAACATCCTCGGCAGCCATCTGGGCAGCGAACGGGGTCGACTTGCGCGAACCCTTGAAGCCCTGGGCACCGGCCGACGACCAGGCAATCGAATTGCCCTGCGCGTCGGTGATGGTGATCATCGTGTTGTTGAAGGTCGAATTGACGTGGGCAACGCCCGACGAAATGTTCTTGCGTTCGCGACGGCGAACACGGGCGGCTTCCTTGGCCATGATGGTCCTTTCAGTTGATCTCTACACCGCCGTAATGCCAGCGGCTCCACCTGAGTGAGCGGTGAATAGTGAATGGTGAATAGACCAAAGCCATTCACCATTCACTATTTCACCATTCACCAAATTACTTCTTCTTGCCGGCGATCGACTTGGCCGGGCCCTTGCGGGTGCGCGCATTGGTATGCGTGCGCTGGCCGCGAACCGGCAGCGAGCGGCGGTGACGCAGGCCACGGTAGCAGCCGAGGTCCATGAGCCGCTTGATGTTCATCGAGACTTCGCGACGCAGGTCGCCCTCGACCTGATAATCGCGGTCGATCGCCTCGCGGATCTGCAGCACTTCCGCGTCGGTGAGCTGGTTGACGCGACGTTCGGCCGGGATGCCGACCTTGTCGACGATCTCCTGGGCGAACTTCTTGCCAATGCCGTGAATGTATTGAAGCGCAATGACGACGCGCTTGTTGGTCGGAATGTTGACGCCGGCTATACGAGCCATGTTCTTCTCTTCTCCATGTGGGCCGGCCAACCTTCAGAAAGGCGGGGTCCAGCGCTATCTTCAGTTGCCCCGCGTCCGGTGGAGGCCGGCCCATGCGGGAGTTTCCAGTTCAAAGCGGCTGCCTTGCCCTTGCGGACAAGCAAAGCCCATGCCTGATAGGAAGACGGGCCGCCATACCGCAGCGAACCGCTTCCGTCAAGTGCAATCGTTAATTCCCCCAGGGCAATCGGGTGAGTTAACGCGTGACAAGGGGTTTGGGAGCTGAATCTGTCGAGAGCATCTGATTCTTTGGAGGATGCACTG